>CAZKJC010000020.1:0-8854 GCA_964552995.1 uncultured Ruminococcus sp. | reverse complement strand
ATTGGGCGGGTCGCGGAAAATTTCAAATGTAAATAAGAAGGTATTAACCGTGTAAAGGATCATATCAATATTTTTCGCGCTCGTTATAATGATGACGGCGTTTGCGGGGCTGACCGCCAACGCGGCGGAGACTGACAGGTGGTCGGGCTATACAAAGATCGCGTCCGCGTCCGATCTGCTTAAAATGAAAAACTCGGACGGAAAATTTTACCTGGCAAAGGACATCGACTTGAAAAGCTACGGCGAATGGAACGAGAAGATCACATTCAGCGGCACTCTGGATGGCAACGGTTATTGCATAAAAAATCTCACAAGCACCCGATACGGATTGTTTTACGCTTTGTCGGGAGCGACCGTTCGCGATCTCGGACTGACCGATGTGAAGATCAGTTCCTCGGATAAACACGTCGGAGCGCTCACCCGAAAATGCTTAAACACTAAAGCGGAGAATTGTTATGTTACCGGTTCTGTCGAGAGCACGGCTTCGGATGGCGTGGCAGCGGGGCTGATAGGCTTCGGCTACAACAACGGCGGAAACGCGCTGACGAACTGCGTAAATATGGCGGATATCACGGGATTTGAGGCGTGCGGTCTGGCTTGCAGCGACCCGACAGATACCTTCACTAACTGCGTTAATTACGGCAAGGTTAGCGGCGTCAAGTACGCGGGCGGTATCTGCTGCGAGCTTGGCGCGGAAATGATATCCTGCTTTGGACTCGGCGCGGTCACGGTAAGCGACGATAGCGGTATATCGGGCGCGCTTGCGGGCAAAGCCGCCGACAGCGGCGTTATATCCGGTTGCGCGACAAACGCTTCCACCGCAGTGGGCAGGGCTTCCTCAAAATGCACGATACAGGCCGACACCGGCATTGCAAAGAGCAAATTCAAAAAGTCCTCCATGTACAAGGACTTCGACTTCGGCAAGACATGGGTAATGAGCGGCAAGGTCAACAGCGGCTATCCCGTTCTCGCGATAATGCTGAAGAATTACAGCGGCTCCAAGCCCACGGCGAGCAAGCCCGCGGGCAGCTACAAAAACAGCGTAAAGGTGGAGCTGACTACCGACATAGAGGGCGGCGTTATACGCTATACCACCAACGGAAAAACTCCCACCGCAAGCTCTAAAGAATACACCAAGCCGCTTGCCATCAAAAAGAGTACCACCGTTAAGGCGGCGGTTTTTGTGGACGGCGTGATGGCTAAGGTCGTTACTCTTAAATACACCATTACAAAATAAAAACACCCCCGATCACGTTGAACGTTGATCGGGGGTGTTTGAGCGTTTACGCTCCGCTGATCCTTCTGTATTCCTTGGGGGTACAACCCATTATTTTTCTGAACTGTCTGTTGAAATTTGAAATATTCTTAAATCCGCATTCAAAGGCGGTCTCCGCGGAGGTTTTGTCCGTTGCGCAAAGAAGCTCGCATGCCTTTTTTATCCTCAGCTGGGAAAGATATTCGATCGCGCCCGCGCCCGACGCGTCCTTGAACAGGCGCATAAAATAGCTTTTGCTCAGGTGCGCGATCTCCGCAAGCTGCTCTACTGTTATATTTTCCGAAAAATTCTCGTTCATATATTCTATGGCGGGGCGGATCATTTCGCTTCGGCTTACCGCGTTTTCAGCGGTTCGGACAATGTCCCCGCTTTCCCTCAGCAGCCAGAAAAACCGCAGAAGCTCGCTTTTCATCAGCATATCAAGCTGCGGAGTATTTCCCTTTGCGCAGGAAAAAATATTCTCCGCCGCGGTTTTAAGCTCGCAGTAATAAATGTGCTGCTTGGTGATACGGGTATTTATCTCAAATCCCCCGTTTGAAAGAGGTCTGATGCATTCCGCGGCGCAGCGGTCGTTATCCGACGCTCCCAGCATTTCGGGACTGAATACTATGGTGTCGTAAAGCTGTTTGCTATCCCCGTGCGGATAGATCGCGTGCAGCTTATTCGGCGGAATGATAATGATATCGCCCTCTCGGGAAACAAATCTGTCATCGCCGCAGATAAACTCGGCGCAGCCCGAAACTATCAGACTGATCTCAAACTCGGCATGCCAATGAAGCGGCACGCTTGCGAAAAAATCCGGAATAAGGCACTTATAATAACTGAACGGAACAAGCCGCGAGCTGTGCCGCTTTTTTTCTTCAGAGGTCATTTTATCCCACCCCGACAAAAGTATTATAGTATCATAAAATCATATTATTCTGCTTGATTACTGTGCGGTTTTATAGTATTATATCATACAGAAATACATTTTTCAAGTATTTCACAGGCAAGCTACCTGAAAATTTATCAAGAGAGGATTCTGAATCATGAGCAACAAACAGCCCGCGTGGCTTGACAACGCGATTTTTTATGAGATATATCCCCAATCCTTCTGCGACAGCAACGGCGACGGGATAGGAGATTTCAACGGGATAATCGGCAAGCTCGATTACATAAAGGAGCTCGGCTGCAACGCCATCTGGATGAACCCCTGCTTTAAATCGCCCTTCGGCGACGCGGGGTACGACGTTTCCGATTATTATTCCGCCGCGCCGCGGTACGGCACCAATGAAGATCTGAAGCGGCTTTTCAATGAAGTCCACAGGCGTGGAATGCATATTCTGCTCGACCTTGTCCCGGGGCATACCTCCGTTGAGCACAAATGGTTCAAAGAGTCGATGAAAGCGGAACGAAACGCCTATACCGACCGCTATGTATGGACGGACAGCATATGGGAGGAGCCGCAGGGTATGGGCTGCATACGCGGCATTTCCAACAGGGACGGCTCCTGCGCGGTGAATTTCTTCTCACATCAGCCCGCGCTGAATTACGGCTTTTACAAGCCCGATCCCGATAAAAAATGGCAGCAGTCTATGGAAAGCGAGGGCGCGAGAGCTACCCTTGAGGAGCTTAAAAATATCATGCGCTTCTGGCTGGGAATGGGCTGCGACGGCTTCCGCGTGGATATGGCGGGGTCGCTGGTAAAGCATGACGAGGACGGCAAGGGCACCATAAAATTATGGCAGAACGTCCGTGAGTTTCTCGACAAGGAGTTTCCGCAGGCGGCAATGGTCTCCGAGTGGGGAGAGCCCGACAAGTCGCTTCAGGGCGGATTCCATATGGATTTCCTGCTGCACTTCGGTCCGTCGCACTATAACGATCTGTTCCGCTGTGACGAGCCGTTTTTCTCGGAGCGCGGCAAGGGCGACGTTTCCGAATTTGTGAAAAAATATATCGAGAATTACGAAAAATCGGAGAAAAAAGGGCTTATCTGTATACCGTCGGGAAACCACGATATGGACAGACTCGCCCGAGATGTTTATGGGAATAGCCTTAAGGTCGCTTTCGCGTTTTTGCTGTCAATGCCCGGCGCGCCCTTTATCTATTACGGCGATGAGATCGGTATGAGATATGTGGAGGGTCTGACGTCGGTAGAGGGGGGCTACGGCAGAACAGGCTCGCGCTCGCCCATGCAGTGGGACGATTCTGCCAACGCGGGATTCAGCGCCGCGCCCGCCGAAAAGCTCTACATAAAGCTCGACGACCGCCCCGACCGTCCCACGGCAAAGGCGCAGATGTCCGATGAAAGCTCACTGTACAGCGAAATAAAGCGGCTTATCGCCGTCCGTCAGTCGCGCGCCGCCTTGCAGAGCCGCGGGGAGATCGAGTTCCTGTATGCGGAAAAGAACGCCTACCCGCTGGTATATCTCAGAAGCGCGGGCAGCGAGAAGATACTTGTGATAATAAACCCCGCCGACAGAGCGGTCACGTTTGACTGCAAATACTCCCTTAAAGAAAAAATATATTCGGTGGGAAACGGGCTTTCCGTTGATAACGGAAAGATCACCGTTCCCCCCTGCTTCGCGGGATTTTATGAGGTATAGATGTCGGAAAGCGCCTGCGCGATATCTCCGTCGATAAGTATGGACTGCGCGGCGATCTCGCGGGGGCAGCTTGCTTCGCCGAGATTTACGCACGCGTAAACGGCATTCGGGTTCGCGGCGGTTAGCTGCCAAAACGGATATTTTATAATAACGGGAGTGTTGTATCCGACCCCGAGCTCCAGATACAGCACTCTCGTATTTTTTCGTCCGCGGATAAAATCCGAGTAGCGCTCCGCCGCCCTGTGCCAGCCCTCGTCCTCGACAAATTTATCGTCGGCGCGGAGATTCATTGTAAGCGGCTTTCCGCAATGCGGACATTTCGGCAGTAATTCGGGCGGTATTTTCATATCCCGCTGCCGCTCGTACATCCGCTTAACTACCTCTTCATTGTCAAAGGTCTCGTTACAGCAGGGCTCGGAGCATTGAAACAGCCCGTAGTCTCCCTGAGTGTAGAACAGCCGTTTTTTATCGAAGCCCGCTTTCTGAAAACAATGATCGACGTTTGTGGTTATTACAAAATAATCCTTGTTTTTTACAAGCGAAAACAGATCGCCGTAAACAGGCTTGGGCGGCTCGGTATAGCGGTTGAGCATTATGTTTCTGCTCCAGAACGCCCACAGCTCCTCCGGTGTTTCGTATGGGTAGAAGCCTCCCGAATACATATCGTGAAAGCCGTATTTTTCCTCGAAATCGGCGAAATTCTCGCGGAACCTTTCACCCGAATAGGTAAATCCCGCCGCCGTCGAAAGTCCCGCTCCCGCGCCTATCACCACCGCGTCGGCGGCTTGCAGGGCGGCTTTCAGACGCTCAATTTCCGCCGAGTAATCGCTTGTAGATCGCGTAGTCCTCGTTTTTGAAAACATTGAATATCACCTCAATATCGGAATTGTCCCGCAGAAAATCGCTCACGGTTTTTACCGCGATCTCCGCCGCTTTTTTATTCGGGAAATGAAATTCCCCTGTCGAGATACAGCAGAAAGCAATACTTGAGATACCGTTCCGCACAGCCGTTTTCAGGCACTCGCTGTAACAGGATATCAACTGCTCGCAATGACTCTCGGTAAGTTTCCCGCCTACATACGGTCCTACCGTATGAATAATTTTATCGCATGGCAGATCATACGCGGAGGTTATTTTCGCCCGACCGACGGGCTCTTCAAAGCCCTGTTTGCGCATTATCTCCGCGCATTCCAAACGCAATTGTACTCCCGAAAAGGTGTGAATAGCGTTGTCGATGCAGCCGTGACACGGGCAGAAGCAGCCGAGCATCGCGGAGTTCGCCGCGTTGACGATAGCGCCGCATTTCAGCGTTGTGATGTCGCCCTGCCACAGATAAATACGCGGCATTATCGGCGTTAGAGCTTTGAGATCAACAACGCCCTTTTCGGCGGCTTTTTCTTTGAGAAATTCGTCCTGAACTGCGAGAAAATCCTCCGAAACAGGCTTGGGAGCGCGCACGTTCACAAGACTGCGGAACAGACGGAATCGCTCCTCCTCGCTTTCGGGCACGGCAATGTTTTCGTAGTCCGTATTTTCGGACAGCAGATATTTTATTAAATACAACAGTTTTTCGGAACGATCCACAATTATCCCAACCTTTCAACCGCGTTTGCGGTACAGCTCTCAAAGCAAGCACCGCAATGCAGACAATGCTCGTCGGCGATCTCAAACGGACTTCCCGATTTTATACAGTGCTGCGGGCAAACCTTTTCGCATTTTCCGCAGCCAATGCATTTGTCGGTTATTTTATAGCCTTTAAGCTCCGTTTTTCCGTTCCCGATAACATAGGTCTCTCTGAAAACAGGATTTACGCCGAGGTTAAAATACTCGATCTCCGCGTCCTTTATTTCAAAAACGATACCTATCTTTCTTGTATCGTCGGGGTAAACGTTGGCAAGATAGGGCTGCTCCGCGAAGATGGTATCAATACAGGCGCTCTGCCGTTCGTCCGTTACGGGAACGGCTTTAGCGGAAAGCCTTATCATTTCTTTGAAACGCGTGTAGGCGAGTATCTGCACTCTGCCGTTCGAAAGAAGCTCGCGGCAGAAATTCTTTCCTCTCGCGGTAAAGAAATAAAAGCTCTCATCATCAAAGTGAATAGCGCTGATACAGCGTATCTGCGGAGCACCGCCGCCGTCAACGGTGGCGAACGACAACACCCCGACCAGCTTCAATTTTTCCAGACAGATTTTCGCGTCCATTTACCTGTCCTCCGGTTCGATTATTTTTACCCTGTCGGGCTTTCTTGGTTTGAAATGCGGCTGTTCGCCGTCGATATATCCAAATATCACAAAGCAAACGCAGGAATAATTCTCGGGAACTCTCCACGCTTTCAGCAGCTCTGCGCCCTCGGGGCTGTCGAACGTTTCCTCGCCGCGCGAGATAATGCAGGACGAAATACCAAGCTCGGTCGCTTGCAGCGCCATATTTTCCGCAATGCAGAACGCGTCCGCGACGCGGAACGCAAAATTATTCTGCCCGAAAATTGCCGCAGCACACGGCGCTCCGTAAAAACCGTTTTTGATGGTAGGATCGTCTATCGTACTTGGCTGCTCCGCCGAAACATAGGAGCCCGCAAGCCGCGAGCGGTCAAACTTCTCGAGGTTCATAATTCCGAGCCTTGTTGTGAGCGCTTTATCGCGTATTCCGATCATCATGCTCCGCTGACCGCCGCCCGCGTTCGGCGCGTAATTTCCCGCTTCGAGAATAAGCTCCAGGTCGGCGCGGGATATTTGTCTGTCGGTGTATTTCCGTATTGAATGACGCGCCTTAATTATATCCATCAACATTACGCTGTCTCCTTATCAAAAACTTTCGGTGGTCGGTCGAAAATCCCGCGGGAATTTTTGCACTCACCCACAAAACCGCCGATCCGCCTCACTTCCAGCATTGCGGATCGGCGGCGTAAAAATTGCCGTTTTTGCCGCTTGCTACGGCGGGGCAGCCTCTGCACCACGATCTCAATTCGCATTTCGAGCATTTCTCGAATTTTGAATAGTCGCGGTATTGCTCCATTTCGCATACCCATACGTCCGCGATCCTGTCGTCGAAAACGTTCCCTACCCTGCTGTTCCGAACTCTGCGGCAGGCAAAAATATCGCCGTTCGGGAGTATCGTCAAATGACAGTTTCCGCAGTTGCAGCCGCCGTAGATCATGTCCTTATCGGCGTTTTCGGGAATTTTAAATTCGCCCGTTTCGTATTCGTAAAGCGTCCACAAATGATCCTTTTTGTTGAAATATGTGGCGCAGCCCCGCGCCTCGTATTCCTTGAATTTTTTATCGCATACCCGCAATAATTCCCGATAACGCAGGGGCTCTATATCGGTGTCCTTTTCTTCGCTCGTAGGACAGTACCTCGCGAACGCGAAAACGTCTGCCTTGTTCGCGACCGTATCTATAATATCGGGGATCTCCGCAATATTAGTCCCCGAAACGGTCGTCATAATTACCGCGCGTATCCCCGCCGCCTTGATACAGTTCAGTTTTTCAAGAGTAATATCAAAGCTGCCCGGCTTGCGGAACCAATCATGCGTTTCCCTCATTCCGTCAAGCGAGAGCTGATATTTTTCGCAGCCGAGGGACTTTAATTCACGGCAAACCTCATCGTTCAGATGAAACGGATTGCCGAGTATTGTAAACGGTATATCGTGCTCCTTTAATAATTTCAGCAGCTCCCGGAAATTCGGGTGCAGGATAGGATCGCCGCCCGTAATGTAAAAATACGGCAGACGGTCATATACCTTGCAGAAGTCAAGGCAGTTGTAAAACGTGTCCTGAAGCTGCTCCCAATTCATAGAATCAAGCACCTTGCAGTTGTTTTCGGAGAAGATATAACAATGCTTGCAGCGCTGGTCGCAGTCGTCCGTGATATGCCACTGAAAGGAAAAGAATTTGCTCATTGTGAATACCTCGTATATTGGCAACACCGCACAAAGACCGCGCTGCGCGCTTTGTACGGCACTTGCTTGCATATTTTCCGTCATCTTGCACAAGTTCTCCTTGGCGGGCGTCAGCCCGCCGGCGTCGAGCTTGTACAATCTGACGAAAAATCTGTCAGCGCAATTGCCGCACAATCTCTGTGCAGTATTGCCTATGTAGGGAAACGCTGATCGGTTTCCCGAATGATTTCGTATATTCCCGAATGGCTTAACCGTTCGGGAACGCGCGATCATCTCAAAAAGACGATCACTTGTCGCCTGCTCCGCAAGCAGAGCCGCAAGCGGAGGGCTTCTCCTCGGGCTTGTCGCCCGAACCGCAGGCAGAACCGCAAGCCGAGGGCTTATCGCCCGAGCCGCACGCCGCAGGCTTGTCGTTTGTGCCGCAAGCGGAAGCCGCCGCAACGTTGCCGTTGCTGTTCCAATCGGATAAATTTGCAAGTGCCATAATAATGACCTCCGTTTTTTATTCGGAATTTCTTCCGTGCCTTAATTCTAACATATCATACGCGCATTTTCAAGTACGCACTTTTTAATTACCTAGTTACCTTTTTGTAACTTTTGCGCTGCCGCAAGGGAAATTGACGAAAAAATTTTCCTTGACTTTTTCGGGCGTATATATTATAATTTAAATATAACATTCGATTTTGAACCATTGGAGGAATTACTATGCTGACAAAAGAAGAAATGCCCGCTTGTCCCGTAGCCACAACGGTCGCTCTTATCGGCAGCAAATGGAAGCTGCTTATAATGAGAAATCTGCTTTCACGTCCCTGGAGATTTAACGAATTGCGCAAGGACTTAGACGGAGTAAGTCAGAAGGTGCTGACCGACAGTCTGCGCACAATGGAAGCGGACGGGATAATCACCCGAACCGTATACCCTGAAGTGCCGCCGCGCGTGGAGTATTCCCTGTCCGAGCTTGGCGAGTCTATGCGCCCCATCATGGACGCTATGGAGGTGTGGGGAACCGAGTATAAGAAAAACAGAATATGAAGCTTTTTTTGCCGTGCTTTGCGCGGCACAGCTTGTAGAAAAAGTATAGCAACATAGAGCC
>CAZKJC010000019.1:15772-17677 GCA_964552995.1 uncultured Ruminococcus sp. | reverse complement strand
CCCCTCTCCCCCGAAGGTGTCAGCCCCGATACGAGCGCGTGAAAGCTCCGCTTTCACAAAATAATAGAACGGATAAACGCAATAAATTCATATCATTACAGCGACCTTAAAGCCTATTTTCACAAAACAAAGGAGCGGATAAACATAAAAATTCAATTTTAACACTCCCCCTAGCAGCACTCCAAAAAAATTATTATTATTCCCCTTGAAATTCGGACGGCGTTATGGTATAATTTACAGAGAACAGGTTAGCGGGTTTAATACCCTATTCCCGATCTATAAATGATTATGGAGGAACTGATTATGGCTGATATTCAGAAGATGTATGAGCTTTGGGTGGAAAAGGCAACTGCCGATCCCGATCTTAAGGCGGAGCTTGCAGGCGTTGCGGGCGACGAAGAGGGAAAGAACGACAGATTTTACCGCGATCTGGAGTTCGGCACGGGCGGTCTGCGCGGCGTTATAGGCGCGGGAACCAACCGTATGAACGTGTATACCGTCAAGAAGGCTACCCAGGGTCTGGCGGAATATATTCTTTCGGGAAATGTTGAAAAAAGCGTAGCCATCGCGTATGACAGCAGAATCAAGTCGGATTATTTCGCGAGGAGCGCTGCCGAGGTCCTGGCGGCGAACGGCATAAAGGTCCATATTTATAAGGAGCTTATGCCCACCCCCATGCTGTCCTGGGCGGTAAGACACCTTGGCTGCGGCGCGGGCATTGTGGTGACCGCGAGCCATAATCCCGCGAAGTACAACGGATATAAGGTGTACGGCGCGGACGGCTGCCAGCTTACGCTGGACGCGGCGAACGCGGTGCTCTCGAAAATAAACAATATCGATATTTTCAGCGGCGTGAAGTCGGTGGATTTCGACACGGCTGTCGCGGACGGTACGATAAATTATATCGGCGAGGACGTTATCGACGCTTACCTCGCAAAGGTAAAGGAGCAGGGGCTCCACACCGATCTCGTCGCGCAGAGCGGGCTCAAGGTGGTATACACTCCCCTCAACGGCACGGGCAACAAGCCTGTCCGCCGTATTTTAAAGGAGATCGGCGTAAAGGACGTTATAGTCGTTCCCGAGCAGGAAAATCCCGACGGGAACTTCCCCACCTGCCCGTTCCCGAACCCCGAGATACAGGAGGCGCTCCAGTGCGGACTTAACCTCTGCGCAAAGGAGAACCCCGACCTGCTGCTCGCGACCGACCCCGACTGCGACCGCGTGGGTATAGCTGTTCCCGACGGGGATCATTACGAGCTGTTCACCGGCAACGAGGTGGGCGCTCTGCTGCTGGAATATATTTGCAGAGAGAGGATCGCTCTCGGCACTATGCCCAAAGACCCCGTCGCGGTAAAGACGATAGTTACCACCAACATAACCCGCGCTATCTGCAAGAAGTACGGCGTGGAGCTGCGCGAGGTGCTCACGGGCTTCAAGTTTATCGGCGAGCAGATAGGCTTCCTTGAGGCTGAGGGTCGGCAGGAGCGCTATATCTTCGGCTTTGAGGAGAGCTACGGCTATCTGGCGGGCGGCTACGTTCGCGATAAGGACGCGGTGGTAGCTTCAATGCTGATCTGCGAGATGGCGGCGTTCTACCGTACAAAGGGTATCTCCCTTATCGAAGCGAGAAAGCGTATGTACGACGAGTACGGCGTATACTACAACAAGTTGGATAATTTTACCTGCGAGGGCGCGAGCGGCATGGAGCGCATGAACGAGATAATGAGCTCGCTGCGCAAGGAATCCCCCAAGACCATCGGCGGGGTAAAGGTGCTGTACGTTTCGGACTACAAGGCGAGCACCATGACCGACACCTCGAACGGCGTTGTCACCAAGCTGACTCTGCCCGTATCCGACGGTATTACTTACGATCTGGAGGACGCGGCGAGCGTTATCATCAGACCC
>CAZKJC010000019.1:0-15762 GCA_964552995.1 uncultured Ruminococcus sp. | reverse complement strand
AGGTCTACTACACCACCAAGGGCGCTGACAAAGAGGCGGCGGTCAAGCTCCAGACGGCGCTTTCCGCGGATTTCACAAAAATTCTCGGTTTTTAACAGTGCTTTTTGAGAAAAAAAGTTGAAAAAAGCCCTTGATTTTTTGAGGACAGTATGATATAATATTATCTTGTAGTGATATGAATGCCCGTATTCGGGGCAGAGATCAATAATTTCATAATGATACGAGGTGACAACGATGAAAGAGAGTATCCATCCCGCATACGAGGAAACCGTGATCAGATGTGCCTGCGGCAATGAGATCCCCACCCGCTCTACCAAGAAGGATATCAGAGTGGAGATCTGCTCAAAGTGCCATCCTTTCTTTACGGGCAAGCAGAAGCTGGTTGACTCCGGCGGACGTGTTGACAGATTCAACAAGCGTTACAACCGCGGCAAGTAATTCCGTCGGTTCACGACAGGTTAAACACGAACTCACGAACTCACGCATAGCTTTTATGCGTGAGTTTTTGTGTTGGAGAATGTCGGAAATGGGGGATATTTCTGGAATATAAAACTATCGCGCGGCGCTGCGAGGCAAGGTTTGTCGAAAAGAAATCCGAGTTTATAGGGTATATGTGCCCCGTTTCCGACGAGGAGCAGGCGGTCGCGTTCATAGAGGAGATACGCGCCATGCACCGCAAGGCTACCCATAATTGTTATGCGTATATACTGCGTGAGAACAACGCCGCGCGGCATTCCGACGACGGCGAACCGGGCGGCACGGCGGGCGTGCCGATCTACGAGGTGCTGCGCAAGGAGGGTCTGACCGACGTGTGCTGCGTGGTCACACGGTATTTCGGCGGGATAATGCTGGGTGCGGGCGGTCTGGTGAGAGCCTACACAAGGGGGGCAAAGGACGCGGCAGACGCGGCGGAGATAAAGCTGATGGCGGCGGCGGAGCGGCTGGAGCTCACGGTGGATTACAGCCTTTACGGAAAGCTCCCGCAGATATTCGCGGAGCTTGACGCGCGGGTGGAGAACGAGGATTTCGCCGATAATGTAATGATAACGCTCTGCATACGCGAGGAAAGCTCCGAGGCATTGAAAGCAAGGCTTATCGACGTGTGCTGTGGTAATATTGTGGTGGAAACTGCACAAAAATTGTGGTATGATTTTGCGTAGTTTTCACAAAGTTTCGCGTTTTTCGCCCCGCGAAAAAGGTTTTTGCGGGGCGAAAATTGTATATATTTATGTAGGGTATCGTATAGGCTTACAGAATATGGTAGCGCAACGCTTCCGCATTGAGGGACGCTAAAATTTGAACAGCAAATCGCCCACGCAGGGGAATTTCAAAAAGGTCGAGTTTGCTGAATGGCAAACGATGACCGGTTCCCGCAATCTACCGCAGGGAACGAACGAAGTGAGTGACCGAGGATAGCTTGCGGGAATTTTGAAATTCTTTTAAATCATTTACTTATCGTCAACATAACTTGACCGCATTACAGCTCCTCGTCAACAAAACTTAACCGCATAACGGCAAAGATCAACACATAGGGGTGATTGCTATGCTTCCGCGCGAAAGGACAATTGAGAATGAGCGGCTTACTCTGAGCGAGTACGCCTGCAAGTCCGCCGACAGCAAGGGGCGGGCGGTTTACGAGCCGCCCTGCGATTTCCGCACGGATTTTCAGCGTGACAGGGACAGGATAATCCATTGCAGAGCGTTCAGGCGGCTGAAGCATAAGACGCAGGTCTTTCTTATCCCTCATTCGGATCATTATCGCACGCGGCTCACCCACACGCTTGAGGTAAGCCAGATATCGCGCACCGTCGCGGTGGCGCTGGGGCTTAATGAGGACTTGACGGAGGCTATCGCGCTGGGGCATGATCTCGGACATACCCCGTTCGGGCACGACGGCGAGAGGGTGCTCAACGCGCTAATGCCGCAGGGTTTCGCCCATAACCGCCAGAGCAGGCGGGTGGTTGAGTTTATCGAGAAAGAGGGCAGGGGGCTGAACCTCACCGCGGAGGTCATCGACGGGATAGTCGGGCACACGGGCAAGGCGGAGCTTCCCAAAACGCATGAGGGCATGGTGGTGCGCTGCTGCGATAAGATCGCCTATATCAACCATGATATAGAGGACGCGATACGCGGGAGAGTTATCCGAGATGACGATCTGCCGGAAAACCCGATAAGAGTGCTCGGAAAGACCAAGTCCGCTCGCATAACCACGCTGGTGCGCTCGCTCGCGGAGAACAGCGGCGAAACGGTTAAGATGGACGACGTAGTCCAAAAGGCGCACGACGAGCTCCGCGAGTTCATGTTCGAGCGGGTATACCGCGCCGCGCCTACGGTCGCCGAAAAGGACAAGGCGGGCTATATAATAGAATATCTCTATAAATATTTTTATGAGAATCCGAAAAAAATGCCGCAGCTCTATCTGGAGCTTGCGGAGCGCTTTGATCTTCCGACGGCGGTCGGGGATTTTATAAGCGGCATGACGGACGATTACGCGGTGGACTATTTTAAGGAATTGTGCATTCCCAAGGGCTGGAACGGAGCAGTGACAGTAAAAAATTAAAATATAAAGCGATCAGAGCAACATAGCGCCCACGCATCAGAATTTCAAAAAGTCGCGCATTTGCCATAACGGCAAATGCTGCGCGGTTCTCGCTAAGCATGCGTAGTTGAGTGGAGCGAAGCGGAACGAAACGGAGTATGATTAGCGAGAATTTTGAAATTCTCATTTAAATCATTTACTTCTTGCCAACAAGTTAAAGGGGAGGAGAGTACGTATGGCATTGCCCGAGGAGTTCCTGCGGGAGCTTCGTGATAATAATGATATTATCGACGTGGCGCGGAGCTATGTCGAGCTCAAACGCGCGGGTAATACATATGTATGCCGCTGTCCGTTTCATTCCGAGGGAACGCCCTCCTGCCACTTTTACCCCGCCACTAACAGCTTTTATTGCTTCGGCTGTGGCGTTGGCGGCGACGTTGTAACGTTTATAAGGCAGATCGAAAATCTGGATTATATAGAATCGGTGAAATTCCTGGCGCAGCGGGCGAATATGTCAATGCCCGAGGAGCGCACCGACGGCAGGGAAGTACAGCGCAGGCGGCTTTATGAGATGAACCGCGCCGCGGGGAAGTTTTTCCATCAGCAGCTTTTCTCGCCGGAGGGACAAGCCGGAATGAGCTACATAACGGGGCGCGGGCTGACGGAGCACACGATACGGAGATTCGGGCTGGGCTATGCCGCGGACGATTACCACAAGCTGCATTATTATATGAAAAATCTGGGCTTCAACGATTTCGAGCTGGCGGACGGAGCGCTGCTGGCGCGGAACAATAATAAAATGTACGACAAATTCCGCAACCGCCTTATGTTCCCGATATTTGATCTGAGAGGAAATATAGTCGCGTTCGGCGGCAGGGCGCTGCAAGATGGAATGCCCGCGAAATATCTCAACAGCGATGAAACGCTTGTGTTCCAGAAGCGGGAAATGCTGTTCGCGCTGAATTACGCGAAGAACTCCAAGGCGGATTATTTTATCCTCTGCGAGGGCTATATGGACGTTATCTCGATGCACCAGGCGGGTTTCGACAGCGCGGTGGCGTCGCTGGGAACGGCGATAACTCCCGCTCAGGCGCGGCTTCTGGGGAGAATGGGCAAAAAAGAGGTCATTCTGTCCTACGACGCAGACGCGGCGGGGCAGAAAGCGGCTTCCCGCGGGATAAACCTTTTCGCGGAGGCGGGGATAAAGGCGCGGGTGCTCAAGATGGAGGGCGCGAAGGACCCCGACGAGTTTATAAAGAAATTCGGCGCGGAGGCGTTCCGTCATCTTATTGAAAGCTCCGGCAGCGCGATGGACTACGAAATGGACAAGCTCGCGCAGGGGCTCGACCTTATGACGGAGGACGGAAAGTCGGCTTACATAAAAAAGGCTGTCGGCTTTCTGGCGGGAATTTCCGACCCGCTTGACCGCGAGGTGTATATATCGCGGGCGGCGAGAACGGCGGGGATACCCTCCGAGGCGGTAAGGTCGGCGGTGAACATTCAGATACAGCGAGGAAAGCGCCGCAGCGAGCGCGATCAGACCCGCGAGCTTATTCACCCGAGAAACAACGATAAGATAAATCCGGAGGCCTACAAGCTCCCCCGCGATGAAATGGCGGAGCGCGGGATAATATGCTACCTCTACCACAATCCCGAGAGGCTTTCAAAGGTAAAAGAGCGGCTGGAGAAAGGCTTCGCGACGGAATTTAACCGCCGCGTGTACGAAAGTCTGGCGAATATTGTCGAAAGAGGCTCCGCGCCCGATATTTCCTTGTTCAACGAGGAATTTGAAGGCAGTGAAATGGGAAGAATAACGGCGATAGTCAGCGATGATATGTCGGCATATGACGCGGACGCGCTGGAGGATTATATACAAGTACTCAATGATCACCATCGGAACAGGGAACAAAAGCCCGCTTCGGATATGTCAATTGACGAAATAAAAAGGTTAGCAGAAGAATTAAAGGAGAAGAAAAAGTAATGTCAGAAAACAGAGAAACGGCTGTCGGAAGTCTGGAGGAGCTGCTTAATCAGGGTAAGCAGAAGGGCACTCTTACAACCAGGGAAATAACCGACGTTCTGGAGGCGCTGAGCTTTGACGCGGATCAGATCAACCGCCTCTACGAAAAAATAGAACGACTGAATATCAAGGTAGTTGACGATTTTGACGCGGATTTCGATATCGATAATATTCTCGACTGCGCGGATCACGACGACATGGACAATATTGACGCGGACGCGGTGCTCGCGGACGATTCGGTGAAGCTGTACCTTAAGGAGATAGGCAGGATTCCGCTGCTCACTACCGAGGAGGAGATAGACCTCGCGGCGAGAATGGCGAACGGCGATCCCTACGCAAAAAAGCGCCTGAGCGAGGCTAATCTGCGCCTTGTGGTGAGTATCGCGAAGAAATACGTGCGCCGCGGAATGCAGTTCCTCGACCTCATTCAGGAGGGGAATATGGGGCTTATCAAGGCGGTGGACAAGTTCGACTATACAAAGGGCTTTAAGTTCTCCACCTACGCTACATGGTGGATAAGGCAGTCCATTACGAGAGCGATCGCCGACCAGGCGAGGACTATCCGTATACCGGTGCATATGGTGGAGACCATCACGCGCGTTAAAAAGGCGCAGAGCCAGCTTCTGCACGAAAACGGCTGCGAGCCCGGCGAGGACGAGATCGCGGAATATCTCGGAATGTCCACGGATAAGGTGAGGGAGATAATCCGTATCGCGCAGGACCCCGTGTCCTTGGAAACGCCTATCGGCGAGGAGGAGGACAGTCATCTCGGCGATTTCATACCCGACGAGGACGCTCCCGCGCCCGCGGACGAGGCTTGCAACAGTATGCTCAAATCAATGCTGGGCGAGGTGCTGGATACTCTCACCGAGCGGGAGAAGCGGGTCATAATCCTGCGCTTCGGGCTTATCGACGGTCGGCAGAGAACGCTTGAGGAGGTCGGGCAGGAATTTCAGGTCACCCGCGAGCGTATACGTCAGATAGAGACCAAGGCTCTCCGTAAGCTGCGCCACCCTACCAGAAGCAGAAAGCTAAAGGATTTTCTTGAATAATACATAATTGTTGCGGCGTATATTAACGCGCAAAATAAAAAGTGCCACGCATTGTCGACGCATCGGAATTTCAAAAAGTCGCGCATTTGCCGAAGGGCAAATGCTGCGCGGTTTCAGCTAAGCACACGCAGTGTAGTGGAGCGCAGCGGAACGAAACGGAGTGTGATTAGCCGAAATTTTGAAATTCCCATTTAAATCATTTAATTCAAGTCAACCTATAATTAAATTTAGACCGATCCCGATCAGCCTAAATCGACCGTTATATAACGAAAGGATAAAGTATGAACAGTATTACAAGGGCTGTATTTAACGAGCTTCTGGAGTGCGGAAAGCAGAACGGAAAGCTGACCTCCCAGCAGATAAATAACGCCATTGAAGAGATCGACGTTGATATTGACCGGCTTTATGAGTTTCTTGAAAGCAACAATATCAAAATTGAAGATGATTACAGCATTGACGGCGATCTGAGCAAGGCTCTCGATATCAGTGAGGAGTCGGGAGACGGCGTTGCGGTGGACGATCCCGTAAAAATGCACCTTAAGGAGATAGGAAAGATACCGCTTCTGAGCGCGGACGAGGAGGTAGAGCTGGCGGAGCGCATTTCCAAGGGCGATCCCGCGGCGCGCGACAGGCTGATAGAAGCCAATTTAAGGTTAGTAGTGAGTATCGCAAAGCACTACGCGGGGCGCGGAATGTCCTTTCTCGATCTTATCCAGGAGGGGTATATCGGGCTTATCAAGGCGGTGGAAAAATTCGATTATACCAAAGGATATAAATTTTCCACCTATGCCACATGGTGGATAAGGCAGGCTATAACCCGCGCGATAGCCGACCAGGCGAGAACGATACGCATTCCCGTTCACATGGTCGAGACCATCACGAAGGTGAAAAAGGCTCAGAACGCGCTTCTTCACAAGAACGGTCATGAGCCTACGATAGACGAGATAGCCGAGGAGCTTGAAATGACCACGGACCGAGTCCGCGAGATCATACGCATAGCGCAGGACCCCGTTTCGCTGGAGGCTCCCGTCGGCGAGGAGGAGGACAGCTATCTTGGCGACTTTATTCCCGACGAGGACGCGCCCGCGCCGATAGACACCGCCATGAAGTCGGTGTTCAAGGACGAGCTGAACAAGGCGCTGGATACTCTGCCCGAAAGGGAACGTGACGTGCTGAAATTCCGTTACGGCATAGGCAGCGACCGCGCGCATACTCTTGAGGAGGTCGGACGGGAGTTCAAGGTGACCCGCGAGCGTATCCGCCAGATAGAAGCGAAAGCGCTCCGCAAGCTGCGTCAGCAGTCGAGAAGCAAGAACCTCAAGGTGTTCCTGGATTAAGGATATGATTCTCGGAACATCTACATATACCAATACTCGCCGCGTTTTACGCGGCGAGTATTGGTATATAAAGTGTTGATCTAGGCTATTATGCTTTTAGGTTATGTTGACAAGGAGCTGTTAATATATGTTGACGAGGAGTAAATGATTTAAAAGAATTTCAAAATTCCCGCAAGCGCTCCTCGGTCGCTCGCTTCGTTCGCTCCCTGCGGGCGATTGCGGGAACCGGTCATCGTTTGCCATTAGGGCAAACTCGACCTTTTTGAAATTCTCCTGCGTGAGCAAAGTGTGGACAAGTTTTGAAAGCTCCTTAATTCGTGGGCTCTATGTCGCTATACTTTGTTATATGCGCTTTCAAAAAAGCGTGAGCTGCTCGTCCTCCCTGATTTGGCGCATTTGATTGAAGATAATGTCGTTTCGCCATTCGATACCCGCCCTTTCGCATTCGCTCACAAACAGCTTCCACAGCCTGCCGCCGTTTGGCGAGGAAAGCTCGTAGGCGCTGCCGTAGGTTTGGATATAGCGCTGCTTCAGCCCCGGGAAATGCCTGTCCAGAGCTTGGTAATAGTATTCGCGGTCGCCGCTGCGCAGGGTCAATCCTATTCCGAATGAGATCACTCCGAAGCAGCCCGCGCGTTTCGCCATGTTTACTATCGCCGAAACGTTTTCCTCCGTGTCGTTGATAAAGGGTAGTATCGGGCAGAACCACACAACGGTGGGAATGCCGCGCTCCCGCATTTCGCAGAGCACCTCAAAGCGCCGCGAGGTGGTACAGACGTTCGGTTCAACTATCCTGCAAAGAGCCTCGTCAGCGGTGGTGAGGGTCATCTGAACGTATGCACCGGCGGAGCGGTTAATGCTGTCGAGAAGATCGATATCCCGCATTATCAGGTCGGATTTTGTTAGAAGCGCCGCGCCGAAGCGATATCTTTCAATAATTTCAAGGCAGCGGCGGGTGATCCTTAGCTCCGCCTCCGCGGGGAGATAGGGATCGCACATGGCTCCGCTGCCGATAACACAGCGCCTGCGCTTGGATCGTATAGCCGCTTCAAGCAGCTCGGGCGCGTTTTCTTTTACCTCGATATCCTCGAAGTCGTGCTCCATATTGTAGCAGTCGCTGCGCGCGTCGCAGTATATGCAGCCGTGAGTACAGCCGCGGTATACGTTCATGCCGTTGCCCGAGGACAAAATCCCCTTTGCTTTGACCTTGTGCAATATCCCACCCCGTTCATTATAAAATAATTATATGAACATTATAGCATACTGCCGTTATTTTGTCAAGCCCCGTTCTGTTAATGATTTTCCCCACATAAAATTTAACAGCTTGTATTATGGGGGGATTTTATGTCTTTTGCCGAGTTGTTTCTGGTAGCGGTGGGGCTGTCAATGGACGCGTTCGCGGCGGCTATTTCGGACGGACTTATGATAAAGCGGCGGCGGACGGCGGTGCTCACGGCAGCGCTTTTCGGGGGATTTCAGGCGGTAATGCCGATAATAGGGTATCTGCTCGGGGCGGGATTCGCGGGGCTTATAAGCAGGTGGGATCACTTTTTCGCGTTGGCGGTGCTGGGATTTATCGGCGGGAAAATGGTTATAGAGAGCATATCGGAGCTTAAGGCGGGCGCGACGGAGCATACCGAGCCGCGTTCCCTTACTTTTCCCGCAATGCTTGCGCAGGCTGCCGCAACCAGCATAGACGCGCTTATAGTGGGCGTGACGTTTGCGGCGATAGGCGCGGAGATCGTCCCCGCCGCCGCGTTTATCGGGGCGGTCACATTCGCGATAAGCCTTTTCGGAGCGCTGGGCGGCAGACGATTCGGTATGCTGCTGGGAACAAAAGCAACGCTGATAGGCGGTCTGGTGCTGATAGGCATAGGGGTCAAAACGGTGATAGAGCACTTGCTTGTATAAAAAACTTAACAACATAGAACCCACGCATTAGGTAGCATTAAAAAACGATCCGCAAAATATCGCCGCATCAGAATTTCAAAAAGTGCGCATTTGCCGAAGGGCAAATGCTGCACGGTTTCCGCAATCGCTCGGAGTGGAGCGAAGCGGAACGGAGAGTGCTTGCGGAAATTTTGAAATTCCCATTTAAATCATTTACTCCTCGTCAACATATTATCTACAGATTGAGCCGCCCGATGATCGGGCGGCAGCGTTTTATTCCAAGTCCTGTCTGTCCGCGTCGGGGATGTCGTTTTCAAGATTATCGCGGGCAAGATCGGTGTCGATCACGGGATAGATATCGGGGATCGGCTCTTCGGAGTCGGTTATGCCGACGGAGTGCGGCTCGGTGTGCCACACCTTTTGCGCGGGCGGCTTTGTGCCGGCTATTATCGGGTTCGCGCGCTCCTTGGTGGTCTTGGCTTTGCCCTGTATCTCCGGGACGGGCGCGGCGGGGCTTTTGCGGGTATCGTCGTATCGTTTCATTCCCTGTTTTGACATTTTTATCACCTCTTATGCTTTTGTTTCCGGTATGTCGACAAAAATTCCCGCTTAGCTATTGACTTTTACCGCAGAAAGCTGTAAAATAATATTATAGTATCTTAATGGGAAGCCGCGGCAAAAATGCCAAAATGAAAGCGGCTCGGAAAGGACAGCTTATGCCTGATTTCAAAATTGCGCGGGTCTTCAGCAACGATATGGTGTTACAGCGCGGAAAAAATATAAACGTTTTCGGTACGGGGATCGACGGAACGCGTATCACGGTCACGCTTTGCGGCAAGCGGGCGGCGTGTACGGTCAAAGCCGGAAAATGGCTGGCGGTGCTCCCGCCGATGTCGGAGGTAGACAGCACGGAGATGTCCGTGACAGACGGAAAGGACAGCGTTGTGTTCTACAATGTTGCCGTGGGAGAGGTATGGCTGGCGGGCGGTCAGTCGAATATGGAGTATGAATTGTGCAACTGCACCCACGGTATGGAGCATATCGAGAACGACGGTCACGTCAACGTCCGTTTTTACTATACTCCCAAAAAGACGCTTAAGGACGAGGATTTTTACGAGTGCGAGAACAACACCGCCTGGCGCACCTTTGAGGATAAGGAGAGCGCGCGGCACTGGAGCGCGGTGGGGTACTTCTTCGCGAAGGAGCTTTCGGAGCGCCTGGGCGTTACGGTGGGGATCATCGGCTGCAACTGGGGCGGAACTTCGGCTTCGGCATGGATGAAGCGTGAATACGCGCAGGGCGAGACCGCGGTCTATTTTGAGGAATACGACAAGGCGCTCGAGGGCAAGACCGAGGAGCGATCTATCGCGGAATACCGCGAATATCAGGCATATCACGCCGAATGGGAGCGAAAGAGCGCGGAATACTATAACAATACCCCAAACCCCGACTGGGACGGCTGTCTTGCCTACTGCGGCGAGAACAAATACCCGGGTCCGCCCTCTCCCGCAAACCCGATGAGCCCCGGGGTGCTGCATGAAAGCATGATAGAGAGGGTTTGCCCCTATACACTGGCGGGATTTATCTATTACCAGGGGGAGAGCGACGATCACCGCCCCGAGATGTATTACACGCTGTTCACGCAGCTTATCCGCAACTGGCGCGAGGACTGGCGGGACGATACCCTGCCGTTTATCTGCGCGCAGCTCCCCATGCACCGTTACAGCGCGGACGAGGACAGGAAAAACTGGTGCCTTATCCGCGAGGCGCAGATGAGGGCGTTTAACACGGTGAAAAATATGGGCATAGCGGTAATTATTGACTGCGGAGAGTTCAACGAGATACACCCCAAGGATAAGATACCCGTTGGACACCGTTTCGCGTTACAGGCACTGTCAAGGTTCTACGGCGGCTGCGACGGAGCTAACGCGCCCGTGATCAAGGGAGCGTTATGGAGCGCGGACGGCGTGGAGCTGAGCTTCAAGCACGCAAAGGGCGGGTTTGAGGTAAAGGGAGAGCCGTCGGGATTTGAGATATGCGGCGAGGACGGCGAATACGTTCCCGCAAAGGCGGTAATAAAGGATAAGGTCATCACGGTTTTCGCCGAGGGAGTGACCGATCCGCGCGGCGTTCGCTATCTCTGGACGAATTACGGAGATGTCACGGTCTACGGAAAATACGGTCTGCCGCTCGCGCCGTTCAGAATTGAGATAGGCGGCTGACAGGCTCGCCAAAATCACGCATAAACGCATAAAGCAACATAAAGTCCGCGCAGCAAAGGCGCTGAAAGCAGACGGCAACATTTTTCCTACGCAGCAAAAGCACCGAAAGCCGACAGCCACAAGTCGCCCACGCAGCAATTTTTTTCGCAACAAGCTCCCAAAGCGGAGCGGAACGAAGTGGAGCGGAGCTTTGGGGGCGCGGTAGGCGAACGAAGTTCGCCGGTGCGAAAAAAATTTTTGAAATAAGGAGATTAAAGATGATCGCTTTGGTAACAGGGGCAAGTTCGGGGATAGGGAGAGACATTGCCCGCTCTCTCGCAAAGCACGGGATAAATCTGATAATCACCGCTCGGCGGCGCGACAGGCTCGCGGAGCTTAAGGAGGAGCTGACGCGGAAATACGGAGTGAAGGTAATGTATATCGCCGCCGATCTGACGGACGAGAGCCAGTGCTTCAGGCTGTATGAGAGGGTAAAGAAGTATGATATAGATATTCTGATAAACAACGCAGGATTCGGAGTCTTCGGCGAGTTCTCGGAAACCGATCTCAGGCAGGAGCTGGATATGCTGGACGTGAACGTCAGGGCGTTCCATATACTGTTCAAGCTGTTTTTGAAGGATTTTATAAGGAGAGACTGCGGGTATATCCTCAACTCCGCAAGCATGGCGGGATTCATGCCCGGTCCGCTGTTTTCGTCTTATTACGCGAGCAAGGCGTATATCGTGCGCATGACCCAGGCGGTCGCGGAGGAGCTTCACGCGCGGCACAGCAACGTCAGGGTGTCGATGCTCTGCCCCGGTCCGGTAGCTACGGAGTTCTCGGAGCGGGCAAGGGTAAGGTTCGCCATACCGCCCGTATCCAGTGAGGAGTACGCCGAAAAGGCGGTGAGAAATCTGTTCGGGGGAAGACTTATCATCACTCCCAACGGATTACAGAGGGCGGCTATCGCTATGGGCAAGCTGCTTCCCGACGGCTTGCTGGCGTTTGGCGCAAGGCTTATACAGTCGCGCAGAGAGAGGTTCTGATGTCACAGACGGAAATTACCGTAAGATACGCGGAAACCGACTGCATGGGAGTGGTGCACCACGCGGTGTACCCCGTGTGGTTCGAGATAGCGCGCACGGATTTTATAAAGGAAGCGGGCATGAGCTACGCGGATATGGAGCGGGCGGGGATAATGCTCCCCGTAACGGGGATATCCTGCCGCTACCGCCTGCCCGCGCGGTATGACGACGTTCTTGTCATTACGGCGAGTGTAACGCGGCTCACCCCCGCGCGAATTGAATTTGCATACACGGTCACGAAAAAGGGCGAGACGGATATTCTCGCCGAGGGAACAAGCTCGCACGGCTTTGTTGACTCGGCGACGTTCCGTCCGCTTAATCTTAAAAAGGCTATGCCGGAGCTTTACGATATGATGGAGAAAAAGGCTGACATAAATCAACAAAAGGAACGCTCAATATGAAAAAATTCGCGGCAATACTCATTTTAGCAATGCTTATGATTTCGGCTTGCCAAAATAAAACAGAGGTATTGGAGCAGACTTCAACAGAAACGGCAGATATTGAAACCGTAACCGCCGAGGAAACCGAACGGCCCACAGCTTCGGCAGAATATACCGAGGAATCCAAAACGACACAGCCCGAAAACGCGGCTGACTGTACCGCGGAAACTGTCGCGGAAACGGAGAGCGCGGCAATTCCCGATGATATTGAGGACTGGCGGCGCGCATATATTGAATATCTGAATGACTGCACTTTTATCGGCGGCGGTGTTATGCTTGACGATATCAACTTTGACGGCACGCCCGAGGCAATTATTGCGGTAAACCCCATTGGTTATACGGTCGTTCTCTATTACAACGAAAACGGCTTGCAGGTGCTTGATATGGTAGTTACATGGGGCATAGTAAGCTATGAGCCCGAAACGGGACGAATAATCCATGTACCCTTCGTAGGGAATTCGTTCGGCACATACGGGCATGAGGAGTGCTACATTTACGAATGGAACGGCTTCGATTATGTGCGGTCTTTTTCAATTCTAAGGGAGGCGGGGGGAATTTATTATGATGAAAACGGAGATATGTGCGGCGAGTACGGGCAGACCTACATAAACGGCGAGCCGGTAAGCGGCGAAGTATATGATGAAAAAATTGACGAGTTTTTTGCTCAGGTTGGTGAAACCGAGCGTTTTCCGGTCGTCAAGACCTCCGACGAAAATTTTGAGGGATATATGAGGGAGAATTTCCCGGGATTTAACAACTGGGAGATCATAGAGCAGACGCGGTATGGTTAAATTTGCCAGATTTTGCTTTTTCACTTTAGGAAAGGAATGCCGCACTCGGACGGCGGCAAGGTGAATATTTATGAAACGGTTTATTTTACTGGCAGCTATTCTCGCCGTCGGCGCGGGTGCGGCAATAATATACGGCAGAGAGCCTACTGAGCCAGTAACGGTCGCGATAGTCGAGCAAGAGGACGGCAGCATTAAGCTGATGGACGTTGCCGCGACTGCTCCGCCCGCCGAGGAAAGCGCTCCCGAAGCCGTCGATACCGCGGGAGTGGATTTCTCGCTGCCCGCCGCATTCTATTCGGAGAATATCTCCGTGGAGCTTACCGCGCGCGGGGACGGCGACATATATTTCACCACGGACGGCAGCGATCCCGTGATCAGCGAGAAATGCCGCTACATAGCTCCCATTGATATAAACGCGGGCACGGAGACCCGCGCGGTCACGGTCAAGGCGATCTCGGTCAGCGATGGGGAAAAGTCGGATATCTGCACCCGCAGCTTTGTGGTGGGGCAGAACGTCCGCGAGCGGTTCAGTCCCGACACGCTGGTGTTTGTGCTCTCCACCGATCCCTATAATCTTTATGATTATGAGTACGGAATTGCCGTCCCGGGCAAAATTTACGATGAGTACGTTGCGGCTCACCCCGGGGAGGAAATTCCCTACAACGCCCCCGGGAACTATTATCTCAGCGGGCGCGAGGGCGAGCGGGATATCTATGTGGAGGTATTCGAGAGCACGGGCAGGAACGTTATCTCACAGGCGGCGGGAGTGAGGCTGTCGGGCGGGTATTCCCGCGTCCCCGACCAGAAATCTCTCCGATTGATCGCCCGCAGGGAATACGATCCGGCGCACGGAAAATTCGAGTACCCCTTCTTCCCCGACGCGGTGACGGAAACGGGTATGCCGATCTCAAAATATGACAGAGTGGTTTTGCGAAACGGCGCTAACGACCGTGAATTCGCGGGAGTGCGCGACGAGCTTTCGGCAACGCTGGCGCGAGAGTACGGCTACCCCGTAACGCAGCACGTCACGCCCGCGGCGGTGTTCCTTAACGGGGAATATTACGGCTACGCCTGGCTGCACGAAAACTACAACGAGGACTACCTCGCAACTCAATTCGGCGGAAACAAGGAGCAATACGAGATCGTTTCCAACACGGAATACCCCGAGGAGGGCAGCGAACGCGCCCTGGCGGACTACGCCAAGGTAACCGAATATTTTGATGAAGGTCTGACGGACGACAAAGCATTTGAGGAGCTCTGTGAGCTGGTGGATATTGATAATTTAATGCAATACTACGCAGTGCAGATATTTATTTCCAACAAGGACTGGCCCTGGAACAACTATAAGGCGTTCAGATATTACCCCGAGGAGGGCGAGGAGATCACCTCGGAGTTTATGGACGGGCGCTGGCGGTATATGCTCTTTGACGCGGAGTACGCCTGGGGACTGTACGGAGAGGGTTTCAAGCTGAACACGCTGTCCGACCTGCTGACGGGTAGGCATATGAGCGGCGAGAGCTCGGTACTTATCGCACTGTTGGAGCGCGAGGATATGCGGCAGAAGCTCGCCAATAATCTCTGCGACATCATGAGCGGTGCTTTCAGCGCGGAAAATATCATTGAAACGCTTGACGAGCTTATCGAAAAGAGCGACCCCGAGCAGATGTACGCTCTTGAGCGCGGCATTACCAGCGAGTGGGCTAACCGGTGGACCTTCGCGGACAGCCGCGAGCAGATAAGGGATTTCGCCCAAAGCCGAAAGAGCTTTGTAATGCGGCATATGAGCAAGCAGTTCGACTATGAGAACGAGACCTTTGATATATCGCTGACGGGAGCGAGAGGAGCCGAAGCGAGCCTTAACTCGCAGACCACGGTCGGCGGGCTGGTTTACGGGAGCTATTTCACCGCCTGCGGAGTTCCGATAAGCGCGGAGATGTTTGAGGGCTTCGCATTCCTTAAATGGGAGATAAACGGCGAGGAATACTTCGAGCAGAATATCGTCATAACCGCCGATATGGCAAAGGACGGTCGGGTGGACGTAAGGCTGTTCACCGAACAGGCGGAGCTCCACGGCGTTCCGCTGCGTATCACCGAAATATGCACCGCAAAGGGCGCGGGGTGGATAAAGCTGTACAATCCCAACGCGGATAACGTCGGCACCCGCGGACTGTATCTCACCGACGGCGAGAACGATCTCACTCGCTGGGAGCTGCCCTCCCACACCATAAAGGCGGGCGAGGAGCTTCTTATAGTTATGAATAACAACAAGACGAGCGACGCTCTTATGCAGTATCAGGCGAATTTCAGCCTTAAAGCGGGCGAGACGCTTATCCTCTCCGACAGCGAGGGTAATGTGCTTCGCAGCGTGCCCATACCCGAGATCCCCGAAAGCGGAGTTTATACGCTG
>CAZKJC010000018.1:0-17832 GCA_964552995.1 uncultured Ruminococcus sp. | reverse complement strand
CGGAACTTCGTTCCGCTCCGCTTCCGCAGCGGCTTGCGGGAAATTCATGCGTGGGAGTTATGTTGCTGACTTTTTATACGAGCCGAATTTATTAAATGCTCAAAGAAAAATATATTTCAGAATAAACAGCACAGCAAGCACATACATTATCGGATTGATCTCTTTTCGCTTTCCGCATATCAGGTTGAGGAGAACGTATGAGATAACTCCAAACGAAATACCCTCGGAAATGCTGTAAAACAGCGGCATTGTCAGCACGCAGAGATATGCGGGAATCGCGGACGTGTAATTATCGGCTGTGAATTTGATCTCCGTGATCGAGCTGAACATCAGGAAGCCTACGATAATAAGCGCGGGCGCTGTGGCGAACGAGGGGATCGCTATGAAAATCGGCGCAAACAGCATTGATATCAAAAACAGCACCGCCGTGGTTATCGCGGTAAGTCCTGTCCTGCCGCCCGATACGACGCCCGCGGAGGATTCTACGAACGTTGTTGTGGTCGAGGTACCGAGTACAGCTCCCGCCGCGGTCGCTATGGAATCCGCAAGAAGCGCGGGCTTGATCTTAGCGAGCTTGCCGTTCTCGTCGAGCATTCCCGCCTTTGCGCTTGTGCCGATAAGCGTTCCGAGAGTGTCAAAAAGGTCGACAAACAGAAACGAGAATATGATCACAATAAAATTAAATATCCCGACGCTGCTCATATCGACATTGAAGCACTGTCCGAAGGTTTCCCCCAGCTTTGAGAAATCGGTCATGGCGAACGACGGAAATACCGAGTTGAAGCCGGCTTCGGGATCGGGAACATAAACGCCCGTAAGCTGACAGAGCATTCCGAGGACCCACGACCCGACAATGCCGATAAGGATAGCGCCCTTGACATGTTTGATGTAAAGGATCGCGGTCAGTATGACCCCTATCACCGTCAGCAGGGCGCATATGCCATGCGTGTTGAAGTTCTCTGTAAAGCTCGTGATGGTGACAAGCGTTGACGAGCTGTCGACCGCGAGCCCCGCGTTTTGCAGTCCTATAAACGCGATATACAATCCGATACCGACGGAAACCGCCTTTTTCAGCGAAAGCGGTATCGAATCGAATATCGCCTCGCGCACCTTTGTAAGTGAAAGTACAAGGAAGATCACTCCCTCGATAAATACCGCAAGCAAAGCGACCTGCCATGAGTACCCGAACCCTATGACGACCGTGTAGGCGAAATAGGCGTTAAGCCCCATGCCCGCCGAAAGCGCAAACGGAATATTTGCCATAAACGCCATACAAGCCGTGCCGATAAACGATGCGATACATGTGGCGAGAAGAACCGCGGTGCTGTCCATTCCCGCCGCGGAAAGTATGCTCGGGTTTACGGCAAGAATGTACGCCATTGTCATAAACGTAGTAATACCGGCGGTGATCTCGGTCTTGACGTTCGTATTGTTTTCCTTTAATTTGAATATCCTGTCAAGCATTTTATCTACTCCTTTAAATTGACAAGTCGGTACTTACAGTATAGCACAAACAATTTTGATTGTCAATAAAAATCGAATTGCGGCGGAGCGATAACTTTATCGCCCGCTGCCGGTATTGCCTTTAACCCTGCCGCACTTTCCGCAATCCGAGCAGCCGTTGCATATCGGTCTGCTGCCGCACATTGCGCAATTTATGCCGTAGCGCGGAACATACAATTCGCTTTCGGGCAGCACGTTTCCGAAGCGATCGGTAAGCGTCCATCGTATCGGCTTGCCGAGGAAGTTCATTCCCGATTTGAACGCCATTTCGCTTTGTATCTGCTTTTTCGGAAGAATATAACGCTTACCGTCCTTTATAAAAACCGTTCCCGTTTCAATAAAGCAGAACGTGATATTCCTGCTTACACATTCGCTCCGCAGGCTTTTTACCCAATCGAAATCGCATGGCCGCGAGCCGTCATAATTCTCACCGCCGCATACCACCTGTTCGATCTGACCGCTGTCAAGATATTTCCCGACGCTCACCGCCCCGATAAACGGAGCGCACATTATACCCTTGTGCCTGAACGGCAGGTCAAGCAGGATCGGAATGCGCTCGTCGGCGCGGCGCTGATTTTCACAGGTCACATTGAACATAACGTTTTCCCAGCCGCCGCCCCAATCCTCCGGCAGACATTCCCGAACGCGCTGAGGACGTTTCGTAAGCAGAAAGAATTTAACGTCGGGACGACAGCGCATTATCTCCCACGCCTCGCCGCGCCATTTGTCCGCTTCCTCCAGAAAAAAATCCGACGTCATACAAACGCGTATCAGCTCGCCGCTCCGAACCCTGAACGCGCCGCCGCGGTTCTTTTGCAGCGGATAATCAAACGTATTTTTTGTGCGGTATATCTCCGCGCCGCTTTTGTCGCGCCGTTTATCGAGAAAATACATATAGCAATGCTCGCAGCCCTCGGAGCATTTTACGCAGCCGTGCCATGGATTCCAGATATCGTGCATATCGCCCTCCGTTTTTTGTTTATTGTAGCATATTCGGGCGAATTTGTCAATGCTTCGGTTCATCGGCGCTTTTGAAATATTGCATTTGACGGATTTATTTTTTGGGCAAATGAAAAACTATTGACTTTAGCCGCCTAATATGATATAATATAAGTTGTAAATTATTGATGTCTCTTTCTTTAAGGCAATACTGCACAGAGATTGTGCGGTGTTGCCTTAAATGGCAGAATATAAAAAGAGATACTACTGTGTATGCAGAAGTCAAATGAAAGGGTGATTCAAATGGAAAAAACAAAAACTATTCGCAACAGCATACGGCACGGAAATATGCTGATCCTGGCGGGCGGTCTTTTTCTGACCGTATTCTTCACGCTCTTCCTGGTGTTCATATACATCTGCCAGCAGAGCTGCGTCCATTACAGCAACCTCTTATCCAAGGCGACCGATGTGATAATTGAGGCGAACACCATTTACAGATCGGTAGACAGCGCCGTTTACGAGGTCAGCACGGCGACCGCCGTAGACCTCAGTACCCCGGACTTTGACGAGCTGTACAGTGTGGCGTCCTCCGATACCGGAAGCGTTTCGGGAAAAATACAGACGTCCAAGGATATCTACGACAGATTCAAATCGACCGCGACCCTGGCTTTGGAAACCTTCAAAACAAACAAAGAGGAAGCGCAGCTGATGTGCGACGAGGAGCTGACCGACACCCTCAACGAACTGACCTCCAGCTTTCACGAGGTATCTCTTGCATACAACAGCATGAACGAACAAGCCAGCTCCATTGTGACGGACGTTATCATAATCAGTATCGTTATCGGGTTGGTTTTCCTTGTGGGAATGCTGATTTACTCGCTTAAAATTTCCGGCAGAATGGCAAAAACCATCGCAACGCCCATCGTTGCCGTCGCGGAATGGGCAGAGACCCTCTCAACGGGCGCCGACCATGTAGAAACGGCGCATCTGGAGGCCGACGGCAGCCTGTCGCTCGTTGAGATACAGCGTATGGTCAAGGCGTTTACGATAATGTCGGAAAACATCAAGGAGAACGTTGATGTTGTACGCAAGGTCGCGGACGGCGATATGACCGCATATGTAAATATCCGCTCCAGTGAGGACAGCCTCGGCAAGAGCCTTTATAAGATGGTTCAGAGCAACGACCTGATGTTCGCGCAGATCGCCCAGATCGCGAAATCCGTGACCGAGGGTACGGATTCTATCTCGTCTGCGGCGAAGCATCTCGCGGACAGCTGCACCGAGCAGGCGACAGCCGTTCTTGAATTACAGGACGAGATCAAACGCACAAACGATCTCACCAAGGAAAACGCCGATAACGCGGCTCAGGCAAAGGAGCTGTCTCATTCTATCCACAATGAGATCATTATAAGCAAGGGCAAGATGCAGGAGCTGGTGGAAGCTATCAAAGCGATTTTCGTCGCTTCGGAAAAGGTATCGGGCGTTATAGCAAATATAGAATCTCTCGCAAATCAGACGAATCTGCTGGCCATAAACGCGAGCATAGAGGCAAAGAGAGCGGGCGAAGCGGGAAAAAGCTTTTCCGTCGTCGCCTCCTCCGTCAAGGATCTGGCGGACAGAAGCGAGCTTTCGGCAATACAGACCAAGTCCCTTATCAACGACACCATCGAGAAAGCGAAGCGCGGCAGTCAGCTTTCCGACGAGACCTATGCGGCTTTCGAGACCATTATAGCCTCGCTTGAACAGGTCATCGATGTTTCCGGCAGGATCGCCGAGTCGGGCGTAACTCAGCAGGAGAACATGGGGAACATCGCCAACACTATCGACGATATTTCCAGGGTAGTTTCCAGCAACGCCGCCTCAAGTGAGGAGACCGCGGCAATGACCATCGAGATATCCAAGAACGCGGACGTGCTCAAGGAATCCATGAATCAGTTCAATCTGCGTAACCGTGAGCCGGGTAAGCCGTACATTCCGCCCGCAAAGGTAAACGATAAGGAGTTTGTAAGGATCGCCACCGAGAATTACAACAAGTTTATCAATTCCCCCGAGGGCCGCAGAATGGCAGAGGAAATGAACACAAACATACTTTGACGGTAGGGGTTGATATCCCATTCCGCGGGATTCCCGCGGGAAAATACTGCGGCATCTGCGGTAAAATAATTGTCGGAAGCGCTAAAGGCACGGTGCCATTGAATAAACCGTATTGTAATACAAAAAGTATTGCGGTTCGTATTTTGCCGTGCCTTTTATAAGGTACGGCATTTTTATTATTGGAGGAAATTTTATGGGAACCAGAGTAGCGGTAATGAGCATTATCGTTGAGAATCCCGAAACGGTGCAGAGGCTCAACGAGATACTTCACGAGTACGGCGAGTATATTATCGGCAGAATGGGAATACCGTACAGAGAGCGGAAGATACATATTATAAGTATCGCCATTGACGCGCCGCAGGACACTATCTCCACGCTTGCGGGAAGAATAGGCAGTCTGAAAGGCATTACCGTCAAGACGGCGTTTTCGGGCGTGAAATCCAATGAATGAGAGTGAGTAAGTAAACTGTAATCGGTATTATAATATTATAAAAAACGGGAGGTACAAAATGCAATACCGCAGACTCGGAAAAACCAATTTAATGGTAAGCGAGATAGGATTCGGCGCCGAATGGCTGGAGCGCCACAATTACGAGGACTGCAAGACCTTGATAGACCGCGCCGAAGAGCTCGGGATCAATATTCTGGACTGCTGGATGTCCGAGCCGAACGTCCGCAGCAATATCGGAAAGGCGCTTGCCGGCAGGCGTGAGCGCTGGTATATCCAGGGGCACATAGGCTCGACATGGCAGAACGGGCAGTACGTCCGCACCCGCGACCTTGACATATGCCGCGCCGCTTTTAATGACCTGCTGACGCGTTTGCAGACAGACTACATAGACCTTGGCATGATACATTTTATTGACACGGAGAACGACTGGGAAGCCGCAATAAACGGTCCGTTTATGCAATATGTCAATGAGCTTAAGGAAAGCGGAAAAATACGTCATATCGGCATGAGCACCCACAATCCCGTTATGGCGAAGCGCGCCGTGGAAAACGGACTTGTGGAAATGATGCTGTTCAGCATAAATCCCGCGTTTGATCTGCTGCCGCCTACCGATGATTTAAACAACTATTTCGCCGAGGAATATCAGGAGGGACTTGGCGGTATCGACCCCGACAGAGCCGAGCTTTATAAGCTCTGCGAGCAGAACGACGTCGGGCTCACCGTCATGAAAGGCTACGCGGGCGGGCGTTTGTTTGACGAAAAGCGCTCTCCGTTCGGCGTGGCGCTGACTCCCGTGCAGTGTATACACTACTGCCTGACACGTCCCGCGGTTGCGTCGATCATGGCGGGCTACGACACTGTCGAGCATATAGAGCAGGCTGTCGCCTACGAAAACGCGTCCGCCGAGGAAAAGGACTATGCGGGCGTTCTGGCTAAAGCTCCCCGCCATACGTTCGGACAAGGGGAATGCACCTACTGCGGTCACTGCAAGCCCTGCCCTGCCGAGATCGACATTGCTATGGTAAACAAATATTACGATCTGGCAACCATGCAGCCGGAAATTCCTGTCTCGGTAAAGGAGCATTATCTCGCGCTGGAGCATAAAGCCGACGCCTGTATCGGCTGCAAAAGCTGCGAGAGCCGCTGCCCGTTCGGCGTGAAGATCGCCGAGCGAATGAAAAACACCGCGGAGCTGTTCGGGTGATATTTTTCAACCGCAAAAAGAAAAAGCCCTTGACAAATTCGCCAAAAGTGGTATAATAAATGAAGCAGATTTCAAAGCGTTATGCGAAATTTGCTAAAAAACTGAAAAGAATATCGGGGGAGCTGTAAAAAGCTGAGAGGAAGTCTGACTTCGACCCTAAACCTGATTCGGATAATGCCGACGTAGGAAGTATGTTCATGCCATGTGCAGATTTGATATGCTTGCTGCGTCCGAGTTCGCTCGGGCGTTTTCTTTTCTCATTTTACAATAAAGGAGATCATAAAATGAAGAAAAACAATGTTTACGTTATGGTGGAGGGTGGGATAATGGTCGCTCTCGCGTTCGTGCTAAGCCTTGTAAAGGTGTTCAATATGCCGTGGGGCGGCTCTGTTACGCTGCTGTCGATGCTGCCGATCATTGTGTTCAGCATAAGAAACGGCGTGGCAAGCGGTCTTGCGTGCTCGTTTATTTATTCGCTCACTCAGCTTGTACAGGGGATCGCTGCCGACGGGCTGCTCGGTTGGGGGCTTACTCCGGTTATGCTCGCCGCCTGTATCTTTCTTGATTACATCGCGGCGTTTTCCGTATTGGGTCTGGCGGGAGCGTTCCGCAGGCATGATGTCGGCGGCTGGATAAGCGGGTCGATAATGGCAATAGCGATCCGTTACGGAATGCACATCGTGAGCGGCGCTGTGGTATTCGCCAGCGCGGGCAAGCTGTGGGAGGGTCTTGAGATAAGCAACACCTGGCTTTACAGCATAGTTTACAACGCCTGCTATATGCTCCCCGAGATGATCATCACAACCTTTGGCGCTGTCGTGCTTTTCAAAAGCGGCGCTATCAAGATGATACTTAAGGGCGGTAAAGTGAAAAATACGATTTGATCTGCCATATAAATAGCAAAATATCCCTCCGCAATATGCGGAGGGATCAACATTATAAGACCGCAGCCAACAGCCAGTTCTTTTTGCTTTGAGCTATTCCGTTATATGCAGCACTTTAAGATAGGTGCCGAAGCATTCATCACCGTGGGAGTATTCCCTCAGCCCGTCCTCTGTGATAATATAGGTCGCGCTGATCTCCTCGGTCAACAAATATGCGTCATCATCAGTACTGAGGTAATTCACATGAACAAGCCCGTTGTCTCGTTTGTACACCGAAATTATCCTGTCCTTATCAACGATGATATTTCCCTTATCCAGCATTTCAAGCTCGGCAATATCTGTTTCATGAAGACCGTATGGCTTGAATGCGTTGTCCGCGTTATCCCAATAATAAGGTATTACATTATGAGCACCGATCGACCTTCCGTTACCGCGCATACAAACAATGCCGCCCGACGGCGAATAAAACAAACCTTCGTATTCCCCATCAAGATCTATTTCGGACACGATCAACGGTTCGTTATCCGCAAACGTAACTATATCCGCAGGAAAAGCGCTGCCGATCACGGGACTGAACGCTATCAGAAAATCCCTGCCGTTTTCGCTGTATTTAAGGCAGCACTCCGCCGCGTCATTACCAATAACGAAAAAATCCTCCAAGATAAGCGTTTCGGTGTTACCCTCCGAACACAGCCGGAATTCGCGAATATTGTTCTCAAGCTTTATAAGTGAGATCACCGCTCCGCTTTCAGATGTAATATATTCCAATACTTCTTCAGCGGCTTCATCGCTTTCAATCACATCAAGCGACCCGTTCGTATCCATCCGTGAATATTCCGGAAGATCAGATGTTTCGGCGATCATATTTTCGGAAGTATCATCTATAGTAGGAGCATAGCTTTCCGCGATCCGCGGTTCTTCACTGTCCTCCGTCGGTGTACAGGATAATTCACCCTCGGTATTTCGACAAGCACAAAGCGTTAATGCAAGAACAATAATCAGAAAATAATTTAAAATGCGTTTCATGAAGTACCTCAATTATAATTTGAAACATTTACTGTTTCAGCCTGAATCCCGAGGTCTGCTCCTGGAGCAGTCTTGCCTGCGAGAACAGCTCCGCACTTACGGCTGCCGCCTCCTCGCTGCTTGCGGTATTGGTCTGCGTAACATCGGCGATCTGCCCTACGCTCTGGTTGATCTGGGTGATAGCGTCCGCCTCGCTGCGCACCGCGTCCGCGATAACTCCTATATCGTCGTTGGAGCGCGAAACAAGCTCCATTGTCTTTTGCAGCGTTTCCGAAACTCCGCCGACGATCTTAATGCCCCTGTCGGCTGCGCCGACGCAGTTCTCAATAAGGCTCTTTGTAGCCTTGGACGCCTCGTCGCTCTGCACGGCAAGGCTGCGCACCTCGTCCGCAACGACCGCGAAGCCCTTCCCCGCTTCTCCCGCCCGAGCCGCTTCGATAGCGGCGTTGAGCGCGAGAATGTTCGTCTGGAACGCTATGTTCTCGATAGTCGAAATGATCTGCCCGATCTGCTGCGATGAGCTGCTCACGTCGGACATCGCGTCCATCATCTGCTTCATCTGCTCGCTGCTCTCAGCGACCTGCACGCCCGTCAGCCGCGCATGCTCCCGAGCGTTTGTCGCTTTCTCGACGTTCTCGCGGGCGCTCTTGTACAGCTCGTCAAGCTCCGCATACAATTCCTCGGTAGCGCTTGCCTGCTCGGTAGCTCCCTGCGCAACGGCATGAGAGCTGTTGGAAAGCTGCTCGGCGTTTTCAGAAATGCGCCGCTCCGCTCCAGATATGCGCTCCAACGCTCCCGACATGGTATTGGTGAAATTCTCGATCGATCTCTGTATAGAGGTGAAATCACCCACATAATCGGCAGACGTGCGCACATTGAAGTTGCCGTCCGACAGCTCGCCCATAATTTTATTGATATCCGAAACATAGCCGCCTATACGCCCCATTGAGGTTTCCAGCGTGTTTACGAGCTCGCCTACCTCGTCGTCGGAATGATAGTCTATATTCAGCGCAAGCTGTCCGTCCTGCAATACCCTGCTGCTGTCCGTTATCGTAATGATCGGCTTGACAACGTGCCGCAGCACATACTGTATAAGCGAAATAAGGCACACAAGCGCCAGCACCAGACAAACAAGCGTTGTAACGTGCATAATAATTATCGTTCTGTCGGTTTTCTCCAGGCTCTCGGCACTGAGCGCCTCGCCACGATCTATGACCTGATCCAGCATACCTACAAGTGTTGTGAGATTTCCCTGAATGGTGGTCTGATAATATTGCTGTGCGTCGGCGGGGCTGCTCTTATGCTGCTCCAGCACGCCCGCAGCCGAGCCGTGAAGCTCCTTGTGCAGCGATTCAAGTTCGCCGCGCAGTTTGAGTATCTCCGCGTCGTCGGTGCCCGCCTCGCCGTACAGCCACTGCCCGAGCACACAGGTCGTCGGATCCATACTTCCCGTAAACTCCGTTCCCGCATACAGGGCGTTGCTGAGGTTCGCCGCCCATTTGTAGTGCGCGGTCGCGGCGGTGCGCGTCCGGTCAAGCAGAGTGTTGGTCTGAGCGTATGCCGTCTCCGTTTTGTCAATACGAATGATATTGACGGTAGTCATAACGCTGAAAAGAAGCATTGACGCGAGCGCCGCCGCTACCCGAAATCCAACGTTTACTTTAATGCTTTTGCCCATAATTTTTTCCTTTCTTTAACCGTGCTCTGCCAAAGCCCGCTTATAAAAAAGCGCAGGGCATCGGTCGAGGTGTCATGCGCTGAGAGCGGCAGATTAACATTATAGGTAGCCTGAAAACAGTTATTTTCCCTATTATACATTATATGTGTAAAAAAGTCAAGTGGTGTTGCGCAAAATGTAAAAAAATGCCGAACCGCCGTTCTCCTTACAAAAACGGCGGTTCGGTATATATCGATACTGTCAGATACGATCAAGATCTGTTAAAACCGATTCAAGCACTTCATCCCCCGCAAGTTTTTCTTTGATATCATTTTTATCAATAAAGCTTCTTAACCTGTCATATAAGCTCTCGGAGGAGTGCCTTACGGACAAGCCTACGCTGTCTATGCACTCGGAAAGCCAGAAAACCTGATATTTTCCCCCTTTCCGCCTTTCCTCATGATCGCGGGCATATTTCAGAAGCGTTGGAAGAATATCGGAAAGCTCTTTGTTATCTCCGTTCCGACAGTAGATTTTCGCCCTTGCCAAAGCCAGATCAAACAGTCTTTCATTAAGCCAGCATGGATTTTCTCCCGCCAGCATCAATATCATTCTTTCCCTTATTTCGGCAAACTCAATGATCTGTCCGTCGTTGTAATTCTCACAGCGCTTTATCCTGCCCATAGTGATATTCAGAGCGTCAATAAGAAGCAATGAATTTTCCTGATATTCCTTTAACGCCGCGCTGCCCGTCAAGGTTCTCGGATAGATCATTTCGCGGCTGCACCACAGGCTTGGCAGGGTATCGGCAATTTCTCTCGCCATTCCCCTTTCTCCAAGTTCAATATAATTCAGTACCATTGTTTGCTTGCAGCGGCTTTCAAAGCATAGGTCGCTGTTGTATTTCAATGCCCTTCTGCACAACTCGGACGCTTCCTCCGCCATTGACCTTGTTTCCTCTTCGGAAAACTTCTCTCCGCTTTGATGATAAAGGCTGAACAGCGAACAGGCAAGACGGTGAAGTATTTCGGGGACTGAGGGAAACTCCTTGACCTTTTCACGCAGGAATTCAACGGATTCCCTCGTTTTGCCTTCGCTTCTGAGCTTTTTATCGACTTCGATGACTTTATCGATCTCCCTCTGCTTATGGGCAGTATCGGCTCCCAGCAAATAATCAACGGAAACGTTAAAATAATTCGCTATTATGGGCAAGACCGAAATATCGGGGAAAGCGGCTTCGTTCTCCCATCTGCTTACCGCCTGGGGTGATACCCCGAGCGCTTCCGCTAACTGTTCCTGCGTTATTTTTTCTTTATTCCGCAATATGCGAAGATTTTCTCCTAGAGCTATTTTCATTCGGTTTATTTCCTTTCGATGTTATGTTGTGTCTATTATATCATACCAACAATAAAAATAAAAGGGCATATTTGTTTAGATAATATTAACCGAAACGAGAGTTGATATTTAGCCGTAGCGTTAAAACACACTCAAAAATTATTTAAGGCAACACCGCATAAAGACCGCGCTACGCGCTTTGTACGGCGCTGCCTGATGTAATGCCGGTCTATGTCTGTCAATAGGGGGAGCGGCTTTTTTCGCATTTTCCGACGCGGACAGACTGTTCTTAAATATTATTCCATACACTAATTAAAAAATAAAGGCTTTTTTGCCATAAATCCCGAAAAATGTATTGAAAAATAAAAATAATATGATATAATTAAATTATGCAAACAGGGGAAATATAGGGTTTGCGGCAATATCGGGGGAAGACTCCGATAAAACAGACAGAAAAGGGGAAAAGCAAAATGAAACATGTCATAACAAGGTTGGTTTCCGTTGCGGCAGCTTTTTTGTTTGCGGCACAAACAAATATGGCAGCCTTTGCGAAAGGCACTGTCGGCGGCATACCTGTCGGCGACAGCACGGGGCAGGTCAATGTTGTGATCTCACCGGCGCTGTCTCTTCAAAGCAGCGTGAATTTTACCGCGGAGCTTTCGGGAAACGGCTCTCGGACAATTGCCCTTGACGCGGACAAGGACGGAGAGATATGCTTCACCGACCTTTCCGCGGGAAAATATACTCTTAAAGTATCCGCCGACGGATTTGCGGATTATGTGCAGAACATAACCGTGGAACAGCAGGCGGTCACCGTTAAGCTAATGACGGATACAGTTGACGGTATCGACTATAACAAGGGCTCTCACCCCGGGCTCCTTCTTATAGGCGACGTCAACAATGACGGCATGATCAACGACAAGGATAAGCGGCAGCTCACCGATGCGATAGACAGCGGAAAGACCGACGGGATCACCGACCTCAACGGTGACGGAAACATTGATCTTGCCGATCTGGAATACCTTGCAAAGGGGTATGATACCGACAATACTTTGGCGACCCCCGAGCTTATCGTTCCCTCCTCCGTTATAGTTCCCTCGGCGGGCGAAAACACCGTTATCGAGGGCGATCTTGACAGCCTTTTTGAAAGAAACGGCGCGGTAAGGCTTTCGGTAAGCGGCGGCGGTGTTATTTCCGACCAAAGCCCCGTTGTATTGCGGTTTGACATTGCGAAGCAGGACAGATCGGCTCTTGCCGACGGAATAGTCATAAAAGCTGCCGAGGATAACCCTGTTGCAAAAGCGGAGGTCAATATTGACTACATAAACGCATACGGCGCGGAGGATACCCTGACGGTTCCCGTTGAGAACGGAGTCCACCATCTTCTGAACTCGGGGGAGGTTACCGCGGAACAGGATCAGTACGGAAATATCTATATAAATCTGGGCTCTCAGATCGCGGTCAAGAGGGTCACATTCGTCATATACGGCATGACTAAGGACAGCTCCCTTGCCGAGATATCCTATGTGGAATTCGTAAACGGCATGGAGGACCGTATCCCCGAGCCCTCGGCGGATATTCCCGAAGATCTTAAAGCGCAGGCGGGAAACAAGTCCTTTTCGCTGACATGGGACAAGTGCGTCAACGTTACGGGCTACGAGGTAATGATAGCAGGGGGAGATATCAGCGAGATCAAAAGGGTCACGGGCTGCTCTCTCAGCGTTTCTTCACTGAATAACAAAAAGCTCGTAAACGGCACGGAATACACAGCAAAGGTGCGGTCGGTAAACGGCGCATGGAAAAGCGGCTGGAGCGGCGGGATAACGGTTACCCCAAAAGTCTCCTCCAAGCCCGACAGACCCGACGGGCTTACCGCGTCGGGCGCGTACAAGAGCATTCAGCTTTCCTGGAAAAAAGCGGAGGACGCGGAGTGGTACAATATTTACTACAAGCTACGCTCCGAGAAAACATATCATAAGATCAAAAATATCTCCGGAACCTCATACACTGTTACGGGTCTTGAGGACAAGACGGAATATGTTGCATACGTTACCGCGGAAAATGAACTGGGCGAAAGCGGCGCTTCTCTTACCGCGGCAGCAGCTACCACCGATATCGATCCTCCCGTCATGCCCAAATATTATCTCATAAACACCGGCAATAAGGGAGAGATCGGACGGCATATCATTTCCGCCTCGCAGAACTACGGCGCAATGATCGACAGCGCGGTCGAGGAAAACGCAAGGACCGCGTGGGGCACGGTCGACCACGATCCCGCTTCCTACTATCAGCGCGGTTCCTGGGACGACGGCGGGTTCAACAATATAAACAGCAACGGTCTTTTCTATGAATTTGACGAGGAATACACCATTCAGTCCTTTGCGCTGCACGAATCCGCTCCCATAAGCCCCGCTCTTTTCTACGCCAAGATCAATTATTGGGACGCAAACGGAAAACGCACAAGTCTCAGCTACGATCAGGTCTCCACAACACGGAAAACAGACAGCAAGGGGCGCGCATACTATCTCATAAAGCTCCCGCAAAAGGCTCAGATAAAGAAGATACAGATAGGTCTTGCCAGATATGTGGCAAGCGGAAGCATCAACGTTTCCGAGATATATTTCTACCATTACGATACTATCGTTGACGACATAGACGGTTTGTATGAGGACGATCTGCACCTTGTGCTCAGGCCCGACGTTACACAGAAAACCATTGACGCTCTGAGAAAGCGACTGAACACTCCCGACGAGGTAAGCGGCGAGCTTAACCCCGACATATCGCTGCTGGAAAGGGAGCTTAAAAACGCGGAGGATATTTTAAACCTTAAGGGTCTGAGAGCTCCGGTATATATTCATAACGACATCAGCACCAACGACGTCGGCAGAGGGTTCGGCGGATTAAACGCTTGGCAGCCCATCGGCGTGACAGCGGCGGCGGGAGACACGGTGACTGTTTATGTAGGTCACAACACCAAGAAAACGGGCGACAAGACAGACCTGCAGCTTGTGGCTACCCAGTATCACGCGGAATCGGGAGCTATGTCAAAGGTGGTCGCCAACCTTAAGGTCGGCTCCAACGTAATAGACATACCAAAGCTCTGGTCAATAGACGCGGAATCGGGCGGAGCGCTGTACATACAGTATACCGGAAACAGCGCGAACGACCGCTGCGCGGTCCGCGTCAGCGGCGGAGTGCAGGTTCCCGTACTTGACCTGTACGGCATTGAGAACGAAAGCGAAAAGCTGCAGCTCGCGAAGAGCTATGTCACGGAGCTTGAGGAATATGTCGGACAGATGGAGCGGCTCCACGCGCGGTATCACGCGGATTCCTCAAACAAAAACGTGAACAGATACGAATATAATGCGCAAAACTGCATTCTGGGCGCTTCCGACATACTTCTTGACAATATGCTGCTGTCCTTGCCCGCGGCACAGATACTCAAGGGCGCGGGTCGGGGAAGCACGGCGGACAAGGCGGCGCAGATAGTCAAGTCCGCGCAGGCAATGGAGGATATGCTGCACCTCTTCTATCAGCACAAGGGACTTAACGACAACGCGAAAAACGAGATCGACAGACTTCCAAAGCAGCACCTCAATATACGCTATCAGAGAATGTTCAGCAAAGCGTTTATGTACGCCGCGGGAAATCATATCGGTATCGAGTGGAACGAATGCAGCGGCATGACGAGCGCTTCTCCCCTTGTTTACGACAAGGACGGAAAATATGTAAGCGGCAGCTATTTCGGCTGGGGGATCGCTCACGAGATAGGTCACTGTATCAATCAGAACGCCTATGAGGTGGCGGAGATCACCAACAACTACTTTGCGCAGCTCGCGCAGGCAAAGGATACTAGCGCGGGCATGAGGTTCACTTATAAGAACGTCTACGACAAGGTGACCTCGGGCACTACGGGGCAGTCAAGCAACATTGCGACCCAGCTTGGACTGTACTGGCAGCTCCACCTGGCATACGATATGAACTACAACTACAAGACCTTTGACGATCACGCGAAGCAGCTTGAAAGCCTGTTCTACGCAAGAGTGGACAGCTATGCCCGCACGCCCTCCCTCGCGCCCGCGCCGGGCGGTATTCCGCTTACTTTGGGCGGCGGCACGGATCAGTGCCTGATGAGGCTTGCCTGCGCCGCGGCGGAAAAGGATATACTTGAATTTTTCGAGCGCTGGGGGAAAATTCCCGACAGCACCACTATCAAATACGCAAGTCAGTTTGAAAAGGAAGAAAGAGCCATCTGTTACGTCGACGATGATTCCCGCGTATACCGCATTGAAAATCCCAACGGCGGTTATCTGGGAACAAAGGGCGACGTCGCGGCGGTGGGCGGCGATACCGCTGCCGTTGTCGCGGCGGACGATCCGCATAGGGTGAACTTTACTCTAACATCGAAGAATATTCCCGAAGATGAGATACTGGGCTATGAGATAGTGCGCTGCACCACATCGGGCGGGCAGGTCAGCAAACAGGCGGTAGGCTTCACCGCAAACAGCACGTTCACCGACTACGCGGCGGGTCTTAACAACAGAGTGGTCACCTATGAGGTGATAGTTGTGGATAAGTATCTCTACCGCTCCGCGCCGATGACTCTGGAGCCTATAAAGATACAGGACGACGGCAGTCTTGACAAGACATGGTGGACGATAAGCGCTTCGGGCATTACCGCCGAAAATATTCCCGAGGCGGGAACGGGCGACGAAGATATGCCCTGCGAGCCCGCGGCGAACGATCCCGCTGCCCTCGCGGCGGACAGCGATACCTCCACCGAATACACCGGAACGCTTTCCGCGAACGCCGAAATAATCATCGGCTTCAACAAGCAGGAGACGATATCCGGCTTCAGGTACGTTGAGGGGAACGGAGCCGATCATATAAAATACACCGTAATGGTAAAGAACGGCGGCGCGTGGCTCGAAGCGGCAAGCGGCGTATCGGACGGCGGCACGGTTTGGTTTGAAAACGCCGACAAGGGCTATGTCGCTTCCTACAAGACCGACGCGGTCAAGCTGGTTATTTCGGGGCAGTCGGGTCGGAGGATCTTGATCGCCGAGCTTGATGTGTTGGGAGTTACCGGCGACAACGTCGATCTCACAAGCACCTTAGACGGCACAGCCGCGATAGGAAGGCTCTCCGCGGATCATCGCTACGGCAGCGGCGCGAACGACTTTATCCCCAAGGGTTCGATCGTATTCACGGGCAGCTACAAGGGCAACCCCGCCTACAACGTGGTAATGCTGTTTGACGAGAACGGCAACGTAGTGGGCGGCGTCGACTCCGGGGGACGTCTTGTCGCAAATCAGATAATTCTGGCGGACGACCCCGGCAGCGGACTGCTGCAGGACGTATGGAACGGAACATGGATATACTGGATAGAGCCCGATACAGCGGCTCTTAAAGGAATATCCAAGGTCCGTGCGGAGCTGTACCGCGTAAACGACGCTCTTACCAACGAAGGTGAAAGACTTGTGAGCGACTCGCTGTTTGTTGACTTCCCCGAGCTTCTTCCCGAAATAAGCTTCGGCAATTCCGCGCGCTAAGGAGGGTAAATATGTTTAAAAAACTGCCATGCGTTTTCGCGGCAATTCTATGCTGTATCGTGGCGCTGACGGTCACCGCTTCGGCAGCCGCGGAGAATAAAATAAAGCTTAAAGCGGACGGCAGCGAGGCGCAGATCACTATCGACTTCCCTCAGGCGGCAGCCGAGGAGATAGCCTCAATGCAGCTCTCCTTAAGCATAAGCGTAAGCTCCGGCAAGCCCGACATAGAGTTTATCCCCGACAAAAACCTGCCCGCAAAGATCGCGGAAAGCAGATACAGCGAAACGGGCGTGCTGAATATTTATCTGGCGGGCAGCAAGCCTTTGTTTTCCGGCTCCGCTCCCCTTTCGGTCGGGAAAGTGAAAATAAGCGGCGGCTCGGCTTCGGCTGAGGTGAGCATTATAGAGGATTCCGTTAAATTTGTAAGGGGCGGCGAGCTGATCGCGGGAGACGACCTGACCGAAGCATACGGCGGGATCGATCTTCCCGCCCCCGTTACCATAACAACGGAAACCGCAAGACCAAGCAATTCCTCTTCGATAGGTCGGCATCCCCACAGCTACGGAAGCTGGACTGTGACGGCTAAAGCCACCTGCTTCAGAGAGGGCGAAAGGATCAGGGTCTGCACTGTCTGCGGTCACACGGAAACGGAAATAATGCCAAAGGTCGACCACGAATACGTTCTGCTTGAAACGCACGAAGCCGACGGCTATACCGATCACATATGCGTTTACTGCGCAAGGATAAAGCGCGAAGCCGGCATAATTCTTTCGGGCGACGTCGATGGGAACGGAAGCGTTAATTCGCTTGACGCCGCGGCTATTCTCAAAGCGATAGTCAGTCAGACCGATCTTGATCCCGTCGCTGCCGATTATAATAAGGACGGTGCGGTCAACGCGCTTGACGCGGCGGCGATCTTAAAACGGATCGTCAGCTTATAATATCATATAAGGTTTTCCCATCGGTCTTTGCGCCGATGGGATTTTTTCAGCCCGCTGCGGCAAGGCGCCGAAATTGTCGGATAAACCTTATAACAAAATCCGATTTATTTGCGAAAAGCTATTGATAATGCGGGTTGGTTATGATATAATAAACGCAGGCATTTATCCAGCTTGTAAAAAAATATATCAACATAGAGCCCACGCATCAGAATTTCAAAAAGGTGCGCATTTGCCGAACGGCAAATG
>CAZKJC010000017.1:9748-17945 GCA_964552995.1 uncultured Ruminococcus sp. | reverse complement strand
CTGCCCGCGTAGAGCGTTCCGTCCGCGCCCTCGCAAAGGCAGAGGATTATGGGGTAGGTAAGCCCGTCCTCCTCGGCGTAGGTTTTTGTTACCGTACCGTCGCGGATTATTGACACGCCGTTCTGTGAAGCCACCGCAATTCCGCCGTCGGAAAGCTCCAGTATCATGCGTATCTGATTATCGCTCAGTCCGTTTTCGGTGGAATATCGCGTGATCTCGCCGCTGTCGGGCTTATAGCGCACCAGAGCGTTATTGTAATAGCTTCCTATCCAGATATTCCCCTCGCTGTCGGAGTAGATATTGCGTACCCTGTCGCCGTTCAGTATATCTGTCAGTTCGTTGTGCACCTGCTTGTAATCGGAATCGAGAATAATTATCCCCGTATCTGTCGCCAGGTAGATGTTTCCGCCGCATACCTCCGCGGCGTTGAGAGAGGTCTCGGAGAGCTCCGCTGCCGCGTTGGCGTTGCAGAATTGCCCCTCGACAAGGTGAATTATGCCGTAGCTGCCCGAAGCTATCCAGACGTTCCCCTCATAATCAAAGGAGATAGCGCCCGCCGCTGCGGCGTGCTCCACGTCCAGCGTATGCCAGTCAAAGTCGCCGTCAAAGTAGCCCACGCCGTTGAGAGCCGCCGCCCATAGATTTCCGCTGTTGTCCTCGGAAATGGCGTTAAAGGTGGATACCTCTCCGGTCTCAAGCCTTGTAAGAATATAGGAGCTTTGGGTGTAGTTCTCATCGGCAAACTCCAACCGGTAAATGCTGTTTCCGCTTGTGCCCAGGTAGAGAGTGCCGTCCTTTGCGTGACCCGCGCAGTACAGCGGTGAATCCAGCAGACCGTCGGACTCAAACGAGCCTATGACCTCGCCGTTTGAAACAAGGATAGCCATACCGTCGTCTATACAAGCCCAGATGACCCCGTTGGAGTCGGCGTCAAGACTGTATACCACGGTGTCGCTGACCCATTCCGCGACATATTCCAGGCTGTCCTCACCGACCCTCGCCATACCCGAGGTGGTAGCCGCGTAGACGTTGCCGTTTTTGTCCTCCGTGAAGTCGCGCACAGAAAGGTATTTTGTTTTATCCTCATATGTAAAGCGCTTAAATCCGCTTTTTTCGTAGAGAAAAACGCCCATATCGTTAGTGCCTATCCACAGCCGCCCCTTGCTGTCCTCAAAAAGGGCGCGCACGCTGGAGGAGGGAAACACTCCGCCGTCGGAGTAGTTGCGGAACGATGTTCCGTCATAGCGGATAAGTCCTCCGTAGCTTCCTATCCAGATAAACCCGTCGGAGGTCTGGAGAACAGTGTTCGCCTCGCCCGTGGGCAGTCCGTTGGTTTCGTTGAACTCATATACTATGCGGTGTTGCAGTGGGGACTCCTTTGCGGCATATGCCCTTACCGAGCCGATAAGGAAAAGGCTTACCGCCAGAAAAACAGCTGTTATCCGTTTGAATAGTTCTGGCATAATTCATGTACACTTCTTGCGAAGCTGCTCCTTTCCAAGTTAGCTATACATACCTATTATACCAGAATTTCGCTTAGTTGTCAATAGTTTTGCAATATTGGCACAAGGAGTATGCGGTTGACTTTTGGTAAAGTATATGGTACAATATAATTAAGATATCAAAGGGATACTCGCCGAGAGCTGCATAACGCCCACGCATGAATTTCCCGCAAGCCGTCGTGGGAGTGCAGCGTAGTATTACTCGGGCAGGTCGCGGAAAATTTTAAGTCAAAAAAAACGGCAAAGAGCAACATAGAGTGGGCGCAGCAAAGCAACGCTCGCCAAGAGCAACGTTAAGCCCACGCAGGAAATTTTCCGCGAGAGCCCGGGTGACACGGAGCGCAGCGGAGTGTTACTCGGGCGGGTCGCGGAAAATTTTTAAAAATAAAGGGTGGTCATATGTTATGTCGATGCTGCGGAGCAGCTCTTGATGTAAAAAAGGGAATGAGCGTATGTGAGTGCGGTTATTGCGGAATAATGCAGACCGTGCCCAGGCTTGATTTTGACGAAAAGGCTGTTTTGTGGGAGCGCGCCGACGATCTCCGCAGAAGCGGCGAATTCGACCGCGCGATGGCGCTGTATGAGCAGCTTGCGGAGCTTGACCCCACCGATCCCGATATATTCTGGTCGATCACTCTGTGCCGCTTCGGCGTGGAATACGTCGAGGAGCCGAACTCTCATAAAAGAGTGCCGACCATCAACCGCGTCCAGTACAGCCCTTTTATTGAGGATAATAACTACCGCAAAGCCGTGGAGATCGCCGACGGAGATCAGCGCAGGATATACATGATCCGGGCGCGGCAGCTTGAGGAGCTTCGCCGAAGCGTGCTGGCGGTGTCGCGGACGGAGCAGCCCTACGATATTTTCATATGCTATAAGGAGACCGACAGCTCGGGGCGCAGGACGGAGGATTCCCTGCTTGCCGCGCAGCTTTACAGGAGCTTCACCGCCGAGGGACTGCGGGTGTTCTACTCGCGGGTAACTCTGGAGGATAAGGCGGGGACGGCATATGAACCGTACATATTCGCGGCGATAAATTCCGCTAAAATAATGCTCGCCCTCGGAACAAGCCCCGACAATTTCAACGCGGTGTGGGTAAAGAATGAGTGGAGCCGATATCTCACAAGGATAGCGGAGACCTCGCAGGGCGTTCTCGCAATATTATACAGGGATATGCCGCCCGCCCATCTCCCCAAGGAATTTGCGCATTTGCAGACCTTTGATATGGCACAGCCCGATTTTATGAACGATCTTCTGCGCGGAGTTAGAAAGGTTTTGTCCGCGGAAAGCTCCGCCGAAACGGAAAATGAGCTTTCGGATACCCCCGCGCCCGAAAATGCCGAGGGAGTGAATCCCGCCGCGCTGCTGCGCAGAGCGGAGCTGGCGCTTGAGGACGACGAGTTCGGCGACGCTGACGGTTTCTGCGAGAGGGTACTGAATATCGAGCCGGAGAACGCTTCGGCGTATCTGATAAAGCTGCTTGCGCAGTATCATGTAAAGACGGTAGATCAGCTTTACGAGTTAAGGGCGGATATTTCCTATTCGGGGAGCTATAAAAAGCTGATGCGTTTCGCCGACAGCGAGCTTCGCGAAAGGATCGCCGACTGCCGCTGCCGCGCGATGTACAATATCTGGCGCAGCGGCTATGAGATCGCTCAGAGCGAGGAGGAATGCCTTTCGGCTGCCGATGGCTTCAAGGCTCTCGGTGATTATGCCGACAGCGCGGAGATGGCGGAGCTTTGTTTGGAAAGAGCAAAGAAGCTAAAAGCTGAAGAAATCGCCGCGCGGCAGAGCAGGGAATACTATGAGGCGAGACTTGCTCTGGACAGGGACAGCGACCCGGACAGCCTTGCCGAGGCTCAAAGCCGTTTGACCGCGCTGGGGGATTATAAGGATTCCGCGGAGCTGGCGGCGAAATGCGCCGAAAAAATCCGTGAAAAGACCGAGGAAGCGGAGCGCCTTGCCGCCGAGGAAGAGAAAGCGGAGCAGAGAGAGCGCCGCCGCAGGAAGATAGCCCGCAAAACCGCTGTAACAGCGGCAGCGATAGGCATACCCGCCGTAGTGGCGGTAATAGTCGCCGCGGTCGTTATCCGTAATGTGTCGCTTTCCGCGGCGTACAAAAACGCGCTTGCCCTTAAGGAAAGCGGGGAGTATGACAAGGCGGTCGCGGCATTTACGGAAATATACGATTATTCCGATTCCTCGGAGCAGGTGAAGGAATCCCGCTATTTAAAGGCGATGAGCCTTTTTGACAGCGGCGATTATATAAACGCCGAGGCGTGCTTCAAGCAGCTTGGAGTATACTCCGACGCTACCCGTATGGTCAACGAGTCGCGATACCAACGCGCGCTTTCCGTTGCCGATACCAACATTGAGTTTGCGGTATTCCTGTTTGAGTCGCTGGGAGCTTATTCAGACAGCGCTCAGAAGGTTTTGTCGATACGGTATGACAAAGCGGTCGCACTGTGCGGCGAGAAGCGCTACGGCGAGGCGGCGGAGCTGTTCGGGCAGCTTGGCAGCTATTTAGACGCGGCGGAGCGTGCGATAAGCGCGACGTATTCCTGCGGGGAATATAATATCGAGCTCGGACAGTACGAGGAAGCGGCAGCCGCCTTTGAAAGCCTGGGGGATTATTCCGACAGTGCCGACCGCGCCGCCGAAGCGAAGTGCTTGCTCGCGGAGCAATACTACAACAGCGGCAGCTACTCCGAAGCAGCGGAGCTTTACGAGCTGCTTATGGAGTATTATCCGTCGCAGGAGCGGCAAAGCGAGCTGAAATTCAAGGCGGCACAGGCATATATCGGTTACGGAGATTATGACAGCGCGTTGTCGCTGCTGAGAGAGTCCTCCTATGAGAGCGCGGGTGAGCTGTTCAAGCAGGCAAGTTATGACTACGCGATGATCTGCGCGGAGAACGGCAAATATAATGTGGCTGATAGTCTGCTTGCGGCGATCCCCGAATATGAGAGCATAAAAGATCAGATACTTGGTGAGATGAGAGTAGAAGCGGCGAAGGAATATATTAAAGCGGACGATTATGACAATGCCTTGTCGCTGCTAAAGTATTCCTCCTACGGGGACGCAGAGGAGCTGTTCAAGCAGGCAAGTTATGACTATGCTATGATCTGCGCCGAAAACGGCAAATATGATACGGCGATAGCTCTGCTTAAAGATGTACCCGACTATAAGGACAGCGGTGATAAAATACTTGAATTTACATATAAAAAGGCTGTGGAACTGCTGAACAACGAATATTACGAATCGGCTAAGGCAATTCTTGAGGATCTGGGCGATTACGCGGATTCGCGTGAGCTGCTGGAGAACATTAAAAATCGTCGTAACAGAACGTTGGCGGAGTGAGACGAGGCGGGCGGGTCGCGGAAAAAATTAAAAAAAGGTGTGGATTATGGCTTTATTTATATGCAGAATGTGCGGCGGCAGACTTACGCCGCTTGATAAGTCAACGACCTGCAAATGTGATTTTTGCGGGGTAGTCCAGAGCGTTCCGCTGCTGGACGACGAGGATAAAGCGGAGATGTGCGCCGCCGCGGAGCGTCTGCGGCGGGAATATCACTATGACAAGGCGATAGAGCTTTATGAAGAGCTTATACGGCATAGTCCCGCCGACGCGGACTTGTACTGGGCGCTGGCGCTGTGCCGCTGCGGAGTGGAGTACACGGACAGGGGAGGGGACTTTATTCCCGCGCTGAACCGCACGACCGCGCGTTCGCTGCTGTCCGACGAGGATTATAAGAACGCGCTGAAATACGCGGGAGAAGAGCAGCGCGCCGCTATGGAGCGGCAGGCGGAGCAGATCGACGCTGCCCGCAGGCGTATCGTGGAGATATCGAGCGGCGCGGAGGATTACGACATATATCTGAACTGCCGCGAAACGGACGAAAACGGTCGCAGGACTGCGGATTCCTTTATTGCCGCCAATATTTATGCCGGATTGTGCGCCGAGGGTCTGCGGGTGTTCTTTCCGCGCGTTTGTCTGGAGGACAAGGCGGGAGCGGACTGGGAGCCTTACATATTTTCTGCGCTGACCTCCTCGTCGGTCATGATAGTAGTGGGAACATCGGCGGAGAGCTTTGAGGATATATGGGTGCGCAACGCCTGGAGCAGATTCCTGACTCTTGCCGCCGACAGCCGCAGAAGGATAATCCCCGCATTCCGCGATATGGAGGCAAGGGAGCTCCCTCGGGAGCTGTCGGGTTTTCAGGCGCTGGATATGTCGCGGCTGGGCTTTGAAGCCGACCTGGCGGCAAGCGTGGGGAGCGTTCTGGGAACAAGGCGGGAAAGCAAAGCGCCGACAGGTTCCGACCCGCTGCTGCGCAGAGCGCGGCTGTTCATTGAGGACAGGGACTATTCGGGCGCGGAGCAGCTTCTCTCGGAGCTGCCCGACAGCGCGGAAAAATATCTGCTCAGGCTGCTGTCGGAGTATAAGCTCACCACGGAGAAGGAGCTTGAGGAGCTTAAAACGGATTTCTCCGGCTCGGAGAACTACCGCGCGGCAATGCGGCTGGGCGACGAGGGATTTCGCCTGCGGCTAAGGGAGCATAATCTTACCTCGATATACAACAAATGCTCCGAAAACCTGGAAAAAGCCGTTACGGATATACAGTACCGTGCCGCCGCCGCGGAGTTCCGTGTGCTTAATTACCGCGATTCCGCCGAAATGGCGGATTATGCGGACAAGAAAGCCGAGGAGATAAGCGAGGAAAACGAGATAAAACGCCGTGAGGGCGTATATTCCCTTGCCGCGAAAATGACAGAGGAGAGCGACGATATAAAGATACTTTCTTCGGCTGAAAAAAGTCTGCGGGAGCTCGGCGACTATCGGAACGCGGCGGAGCTTGCGGAAAAATGCGCGGTAAGGATCGCGGAGCTGACCGCGAATACCCCCGTTTTTCCCATATTTGATAAGAAAAAATTATCTTTAAAATGGGTGGTCGCTGCCGCAGGAGCGATGACAATCGCGGGGATAATAGTTGGGATAATCATCGGTGCGGACGTGAAGAATAACAATGCCGCTGCTGATAGGATAATTTCCCGCACAAGCGAGCCGATCCGCGAAAAGACCGCGGAGGAGCTTAACGCCAACAAGTACAAAAGAGCCTCCTCGCTTTTGAGGGAGGGCAGCTACGACGAGGCTGAACTGATATTTACCGCGCTAGGAGAGTATTCCGACGCGGCGGACAAGGCTAAGGAGTGCAAATATCAAAAGGCTCTTGATATGATGGAGCAGGGTGATCTTGAAAACGCGGAGCTTGCATTTACCGTTCTGGGTGATTATTCCTATTCCCCGCAGAAGCTGACGGAGTGCAGATACAGAGCCGCTGTCGCTCTTAAAGAGAGCGGCGAGCTTGAGGCGGCGGAGAGCGCTTTTATAAAGCTGGGCGAGTATAAGGATTCCACGGAGCAGTTAAGCAAAGTTCGGTATAGGATGGCTTTACGCGCGCTTGCAGCGGGAAATACCGTCAAGGCGGAGCAGATGTTTTTGGAGAGCTGCGGCTACTCCGACGCGGCTACGCAGTACTGCAAGTTAGTGTATGCCGATTCCGAAAGACTGGTCGCCGAGGGGAATATCGCGGGGGCTTGCGAGCGGTTAGAACCTCTGTTGTACTGCTACAATAATTATAAGCTCGACAGAGATTACTGGTTTGTGGGAAAGCTGGCGGAAGCCGCGCGCTACTATAACAACGAGAATTATAAGAGCTGTATATATACGCTTGAAGAAAACGAAGAGCTTGCGGGGCTGCCGATGACGCCGGCGCTGCTTGGATCGGCAAAACGAATGAAGATATTCGATGCCGAAAGCAGTGATGTGGTATCATTCGGGCATTATCCCTCCGAGCTGGACAGATCAATACAATGGCTGGTTATATCCAACGATGGAGAGGGGACAGTCGTTCTTGTGTCGAAATACGCCGTATTTGACGCTCCCTTTGACACGGGAAACGCGGACGGCTGGGAGAACAGCTCAATAAGAAAGCGGCTGAATAACGATTTTCTGTATTCCGCGTTCAGCGCCGACGAGCTTGAGCTTATCCAATACACCGATATCGCCGCCGACAGTGACTACACATATAAATATCCAATGTATAACGACACGCGGTACACCGGCACGGAAAGCTACGCGGACAGGGTTTACCTGCCAAGCTGGGAGCTTGAGAGCCGCACCGGCGGTTTTGGCGTGAAAACAGTCAGAGAGATGCGGTGGAATCAGGACGTGCCCATATCCCACTGGGTTCTGGACGGTATCTATGACGCCATGTATTACGATGACAACGGATATCCCATAAGGGAATGTGACGATTTCACCGTTTCCCGTGGGATATGCCCCATGATAACTCTTTCGCTGAAATAAAACCGCGGCGCGTTGTAAAACGCGCCGTTAAGCATATCACTTGTTGTTTTTGATGATAAAATCCAGAAATTCGTCCGCGGGGAGCGGCTTTGAGAAATAGTAGCCTTGGATATAGTTTATACCGAGCTCGTCCATTGCCTTAAATTGTTCATCGGTCTCTATTCCCTCCGAAACGATCTTTAAATTCATACCCTGTATCATACTCATAGCGGCGTTCATGATGTATTTCGCCTTGCCGTTTTCAAAGTACGCGGTGATCATTCCCTTGTCAAATTTCACGATATCCACCGGCATATCCACGATATAGTCAAGATTTGACTGACCC
>CAZKJC010000017.1:0-9738 GCA_964552995.1 uncultured Ruminococcus sp. | reverse complement strand
ATGGAGGCGGACTCGGTTATTTCAAGATTTATCATATCGGGCGAGATACCGTGATCCTTCATAATGGATATATAGTCCTCCGCCAGCTTGTCATAGGCGCACTGCACCACCGAAAGATTTACCTCGATATAGCTTATGCCGTGATCTCTTATGCCCGATCTGTTGATAAATTCGCAGACCTTTCGGAATACCGTTTCACCGATCCTTAAAATAGAACCGTTTGATTCCGCTATGGGGATAAAGGCGGCGGGCGGGATAAGCTCGCCGTTTTCACGGCGGATCCTTACAAGAGCCTCCGCGGAAGAAAACCGCCGCAGCTCGGTTGAATAGATGGGCTGATACCACACCTCGATACGGTCGTTAGCTACCGCGTCCTCGATAAGGAGCTCTGTCTCCTTTTCTTTGGTGAGGCGCTCCGCGAGTTCGCTGCCGACCTTGTAAAAATGAGTTTCGGTAAGCTCCGCGCTGTTTCGCCTTGCGTAGCGTATAAGGTACATCATGTCATCCGCGTTGTCCGCCAGGGAGGAATCGGGAACAAATATCCAGTAGGGCGAGATGAATATATGCTTGTTTTTGCCCCAGCCCTGCTCAAAGCGCGTCATGATCCTGTCGATATATTCATCGGCGGAAGCGGCGTCAAAAACAAGAATGACCTCGTTTCCCGAGTTTTTGAATGCGACCGCACCGTGAAGCGAGTTGAGATAATTCACCGCCGTGAGAATGATCGATTCCTCGATCTTTATGCTTTTAAAGGTGCTGCGCTCCATAGTGATCGAAAGCACCGCGAAATCGGTCTCCGATGAATAAAGCTGATTTACGTATTGTATAAGCGCGCCGTGGTTGAAAAGACCGGTCTGTTTATCAAGGTAGTTCCCGGGATTTTCCATTTTAAGGTACAGCACCAGCGTACCGAGCGCGCTTGCAAATCCCACCAGAAGCAGCTTTGGGAACAGAAATTGCATGATAGCCGCGGCGAACCATACTCCCATCCATATCCACACAGCCTGCCGCCTGCCCGCGCTGATTTTATTTTTCTGGATAATAGTACGGATCACCATCAGTATCAGCGTTATCAGCGCGAAGGCGTATGTCGCGTAATCGCTGAGTCCGTATGAGTAAAGAACGCCCTCTGTTTTGTCCGCGTAAAAGTGGATAGGCAGCGCGTAAATAAATATAGCCGCCGCAAGCACAAATATGCCGTAGGGGATCATCATTTTTTTGAATGTACTGGTTTTTTGGTAGATATCCGTACATATGTAAAGCAGCGTGAAAAAAGAAACTCCCACCAGGGTAACAAGGTAGGTTTTGCTTATCATCTCTACCGCGAGCGTCGGCAGAAATTCCCGATAACTTATCGCCACACAGGAAAGAATATCAAAAACAATTGACACAAAAGTCATACAGAAAGAGTTTCGGAACGCTTTTCCCGTATTGAGTTTGATCGTCCTCTGGCTTTTGTAAAAATATAGCAGTATCAGCAGCATCAGCAGCCCGCAGCACTGTACTTGGATAGGCATATTCTATTCCACCTTCAGTTAATCATTCCATATTCTATCATAACATTTTTGGAGCATATTGTCAAGAGAGTTATCCGTAAAAACATAAGGTTTGTATCGGTAAATAGTCAAATTCTGGCTTTTTGACTATTTTCAGGTAGGGATATGCGGCGATATTTTAAGGCAAATGACCGCAAAATGCTTTTGCAGGGGCAGAGTTTCGCGCGGCTGCTAAGTGTTCAGAACGACTGCTGACTTGCTTCTCTCTCAACCTTCCGCTTAACTCTCCCGAAACACCGGAAGAACGCGGGGATAAGAAACACGTCCGCCAGCACCCACGCCAGGGGGCTTGCGAAGCATACCGCGTTATATCCGAATATCGGCACCATGCACAGACCCATGACCGCCCTTGCCGCCATCTCAAACACGCCCGCGAACACCGCTATCTGCGAGAATCCCATTCCCTGTATCAGAAAGCGGACTATATTCACAAACGCCAGCGGAACATAAAATGATACCATGATCTGCATAAACTGCCCCGCCAGTGATAATATCTCCTCGGGATCGCCGCTGTCCGCCTTGATAAACAGCATGGCGAGCTTTCCGCCAAGCAGCGATACAAGCCCGAACGCGAATATAGCGTAGCCCACTCCCAGCAGCGAGCAGCTGAACAAGCCCTTTTTGACCCTGTCCACTCTTCCCGCGCCGATGTTCTGCCCGCCGTAGGTCGCCATGGTGCTGCCCATCGCGTCAAACGGGCAGCACATAAACTGATTCACCTTGCTGCCCGCGGTCACCGCCGCCACATAGGTAGACCCCAGACCGTTCACCGCCGTCTGGAGCAATATCGAGCCTATTGCGGTGATCGAGTATTGCAGCCCCATGGGAAGCCCTACCGCGCATAATCTTCCTATATAATAAGCGTCGGGTTTAAGGTCGGTTTTTTTGAGGTGAAGTATCTCAAACCGCTTGGCGATGTAGACCAGGCAAAGTATACCCGAAACGAGCTGAGAGATCACCGTAGCGTACCCCGCGCCCGAAACTCCCGAATCAAGCACCACTATCATAAATATGTCCAGGATCACGTTGAGCAGGCTGGAGATTATCAGAAAAATAACCGGAGTTTTCGAGTCCCCGAGCGAACGGATTATTCCCGAAAGGATATTGTACAGGAACGTTACGGGAATGCCCATGAAAATAACAAATATGTAGTCGTGAGCCTCCTTGAAAACGTCATCGGGGGTATTCATCCATTGCAGTATATTTGTGCACAGCAGGCAGGTGGCAGTTGTGAGCACCGCCGCGAAAACCACCGCTATCCATACGGTATTCCCCACATACTTCCTCAGCGCGTCAAAATCCTTTGAGCCGAACTGCTGAGCCACGGGTATCGCGAAGCCCGCGCATATCCCTATGACAAAACCCAGTACAAGAAAATTCACCGAGCCGGTAGAGCCCACCCCCGCCAGCGCGTTCACGCCGAGATACTGACCCACCACGATAGTGTCCACCATATTGTAGAACTGCTGGAACAGCATTCCGAAAAGCAGCGGCAGCATAAAGCCAAGTATCAGCTTCATAGGCGAGCCGACCGTCAGGTCTTTTACCGCGGACTTTGGCATAATATCCCCCCTTAACCTTATCTTAACCATATGACATTATACAATTTCGGGCGAGTTTTTTCAATTGATATAATAAATAATAGTTTTCGCCGCCCGCCGTCCCCTTTATGAATATTGCACAATAAGCCGCGCCCCACGGGATATTGTCCCGCGGGGCGCTTGTGTTATGATCTGTATTCGTCAAGCGTTGCTTCGATTATGGGAGCTACCTCGGTGCTGCGCTGCGTCCAGGATTCGCCGTCAAAGGCTACCGCGTTCAGCACTGTGCCGAAATTGTCCCAGAAGGTCTGGTTAAATCCGAAGCCGTCCTCGGTGAGAAGAGAGAACTTCGTGCCGTCGCGCATTTCCATCCAAAGGTCGTATTCCTGCTCGCCCCACATCATCTGCCATCTGCGGCTGCCCGCGTACTTGCCCTCCGTGTAATATATCTCGGGGGGATTGATGTGAGTTTCTCTTTCCTGGGCGATTACCTTTTCGTCGGTCTCATATACTCTGAAGCAGTTCATCATATCCGTCGCGCCCTTGATGTTCTTCGCGCCCTTGGGCACGGCAAATCCAAACACGTCAAACGCCTGGTAGTACGCGTCAGCCTCAACGTCCCTGGGGAACGGAACAAACGCGAACTCGGAGACCGTATCAAAAACGTCGTTGTCAATTCCCGTTTTATTCTGCAATTCCTCTGTTGCGGCGATATACGTCCATTCCGGCTCCATGCCGAGGAAAAGCAGTCTGTCGCAGTTTGTGGCGAACGTCTGCGGAGGTACCCAGTCTCCGAGCTGCTTCGCGTACATTACGCCGTCGCGGCAAAGCTGCTCGTAAAAGCTCATCGCGCGGGTAACGTTCGGGTCGGTGATGTTGCATTCGATAGTTCCGTCGGGCTTGGCGTCAACAAGCGCTACTCCCGTAGTGGTGATTAGTCCGGTAAGTATCGTGTCCGTCGCGTAGAAGCCGATATTATCCTCGCTCCTGTCGCAGAACTGCTGCATCATGCTGCGCCACGCGTCCCACGTCCACTCGCCGTTCTTGTACAGCTCGTAGGGGTCGGGCAGGTTGTTTTCCTCAATGGTTTTCTTGGAGTAATTCAGCGCGAAAGAGGTGGTTACCCTGTGCGGTATCTTGTAATGCTTGCCGTTGAACGTATAGGATTCGGCAATGTCCGACACGCCCTCCCAGAGCGGTGAATGGATATCAATATAATCGTCCAGCGCTTCAAACATATTGCGGCTTACCGTCCCCGGGAAGCGGCATACGTCCTGCACAACGATGTCGGGCGAATCGTCCGACGCTATCAGCGTGGAAAGACGATCAACATAAGCGTCGCCGCTGGGGCAGGTGATATGCTCGATCTTGCCGCCGTACTGGTCGCTCTCAAACACCAGGCACTGCTCTCTGCCCTTCTGATCGGTGTGGATATCGTAGTAGCCGAGATACACGACCGTTCCCGCGTTTCCGTCGGGAGTATACATCGAGGTATCCAGGTCCTTTACCTCCATATCCGTCGCCGCGTTCTCGTCGGGATCGACGGTGGTGTAGGCAGTGGTAGAGGTGGTCGCCGGTACAAAGCCGGAGCTTCCGGAGTTGGGGTTTTCTTCCTGCTCGCACGCCGTAACGCTAAGCAGCATTGCCGCTGTAAGCATACAGCCGGTAATTCTTTTACTGAGTTTCATGATTGACCTCCTATGCAGCTTCATTATTGTTTTCGCGCGCGGGCGCGATCAGCTCTTCGATAAATTCGGGATTCCTGAATGTGTATGTGTAACGATTGTACTCGTCGCCCGTGGTGTCCCACAGCACGGGACACGCGCCTATTCCGTACATTCTTGAGGAAACGTCCAGCAGCCAGCTTTCTATCACCTCGCGGGTCTTGTTTTTGCCGAAGCAGCCGTATTCTCCCACTATAACGGGTATACCGTTGTCGGTAAAGCGCTCTTTAAGCATATTGACGTTCCTGTCAAGCTCCGCGATATCCTCTTCGCTGCCCCAGGTGGTCTTTGCCTTGCCCCAGTCCGCGTCCTTATCGAGAATGCAGAGAGTGGAGGGGGTGTAGTAGTGGACGGATACCGCCATTCTTCCCACGGGGTCGTTTGGCATTACGAACATCTCATCGCAGGTAAGCTCCACATCGGTGTTGTAGCCCGAAATGAGCAGATGGCGGTAGGGATTGATCCCGCCGCTCGACCGCACAACGTCAACAAATGCCTGGTTTATCTCGTTGACAAGAGCGTAAGAGGACTGCTTTTCCTCGCCGTTTGTTCCGCTCCATCTGTTCCAGAGTGAATCCCAGCCAAGCTCCTCGTTCTGCGACTCGAACATCAGCTTGTCGCCGTAGTCCTTGAAAGCGTCCGCTATCTGCGTCCACATCGCCTTGTAGCGGGTCATGTTCTCCTCTTTGTTTTCGGGGAAATTATTTACCCAGCCGTTGTCGTAATGTATATTTATGATGGCGTACATTCCCGTGTCCAGCGTCCAGCCGACAACATCCTGCACTCTGGCGATGTAGTCGGGGCTGATGGTGTATGTCCCGTCGCCGCTCATGATGTTAGACCACGCCACGGGTATCCTCAGCACGCCGAAGCCCGCGTCGGCGTAGCCCTGTATAGCCTCCCGCGTAATAACGGGACTTCCCCAGGCGGTCTCATACCGTGACACCTCGGTCGAGCCTATCCAGTCGCCGCAGGATTCAAGGGTATTTCCCAGATTTATCCCGTAGCCCATTTCCCGCACCACCTCCATTGTGGAGATATCGCGTGTAGTATCCGCAGGGGTGGTATCCTCGTCCTTTTTGCAGCCGGCGATAGATAAAGCCGCCGCTGCCGCCAGCATTATAGCGATTATTCTGTTCACTGTCCTCATTCCTCTTCTCATTTCGCAAATCTCCATTCCTCAAAGCCGATACCCTCTGACAGTACGAAATAAATATCGTGCTCTCCCGTTATTTTTTCGGGAAGCTCGAACGATTGCCCGCCGTCGCTCCCGTCAAGCTCAAATGCCGCAAACGCCGAGCCTGGCTCGTCTAGATGAAGCTCTATGCGCCCCTTGCCGCTCGCCTTGACAACGAGCCTTTCCGCACCGTCGGCAGCCGCGCGTTTTATTGCTATAACGCCGCTTTCGCCCGCGGCTCTTACCGTGATCTTTTCGCCAAGCTCGTAAACTATTCCCGAGGAGCTGAACATCGTCGCCGCGTCGGTCGCTTTAAAAGCGTCGAGGGGCTTTATCTGCCGGACTCCCGTTTTATCCGCCTTTGCGGGGGATATTGTAACGGTCTGCTCGTCGACCTCTATCTCATTTACGCAAAGGCTTCTGAATCCGCCCCTTGTGCCGAGCTCCGCCTGCGGGAATATTGAATGATAAAACAGGTAATATTTACCCGCGTATTTGTGAAGATGCGTGTGATTGTTGCTGTCCTCCAGCCCGACATCTCCCGGGTTCACGAAATACTGCCCGCGGTACTCCCAGCTTGCGGGATCGAGCGGCGTTTTTGTTACAAGATATGCCATACTGCACCGCGTGGGCGGCTCATAGCCCTCAACGCTCCAGTCGGTGCGCTCTTCCCAGTTATTATTATAAGTATAAACATATGTTCCGTTGATGTAATTCAGCTCGCTCGCCTCATAATTATATAGCGACGGTATCTTGGTTATCGGGCTGTCCGCCGAGATCATATCCTCGCCAAGTCTGATTATTCTGCTGCCGTTATCTCCGCCGCCGAAAGCGAGCCAACCTCTGCCCTCGCCGTCGATAACAACTCCCGGGTCAAAGGGATTTTTGCAGCCGTCCAGCCCCTCCGTGTTGCCGTCCACTATCGAATGCCCGAGGGGATCGCTCCAGGGACCCGTCGGGGAAGTCGCGGTAAGCACTCCCGTGCCCCAGCCGCTGTTTGAATAATACAGATAGAAATGCGTAAGTCCGTCCGCCTCCACCCGTGAGGTTATCGAGGGTGCCCAGGACGCGATAGCCCAGGGAGATATCGCGCCGACATTGATTATCCCGTGGAACGTCCAGTTTGCCATATCCTCCGTGGACAGCATCACGATAGACTTGATATGCTCGTAGGTGTTGCTGCCCTCTGCGCCTACGGCTTCGTATTGCTGATGATCGTTAGTTCCGTAAACGTACAGCCGCCCCTCGTATTCCACCGCCGTAGGGTCGGCGCAGAACACGTTGGCTATCAGCGGATTTCCCTCCGCCATGGGTTTGGTGAATTTTGCCGCCGGTACTCCGATTTTATTTCCCATATAAAACCTCCGTATTAAAAAATTTTATGTTATTCCCGCCTGCAATCCTGTTCGATTGCAATTTGCGTGAAAATATGATATAATAAATCAAATATGCAGAACGAGGTATATCCGATGGTATTTCAGAAAGAATTTCAGACAATGGGCATTCCCGATGTAGTGCACACGAGCTGCGAGTTTTACCGTACCGATGAAAACGGCAGCTATCCGATGCACTGCCATTCCTATTACGAGCTTTCCTTTGTGGCAAGCGGCGAGCGCTACGAGATATGCGACGGGAAAAGCTATCCCGTCGGCGCGGGGAGTCTGTTCTTTATCCCGCCGCTGGCGTTCCACGCAAACAAGAACATCAGTCCCGTTGACGTAACTGTAATACAATTCTCCCCGAGCTTTCTGCACGGAAACTCCTCAAAGCTGAAAAATCTTGCGCCCGTGCGCCCCGAGGGCGCTTCTCCCGCGATATTAACATCGGAAAATGTCCGCGGCATTATGCAAAAGATTACCGGCTTCTGCCTGGAGAACCGTGAGCTTACCGCCGCCGGCGAGCTGCGCAGGGGAAGCCTTATCCTCGAACTGCTCTCCGCGCTTATCGACGAGGGGGAGCTTATCCTGTCGGACAGCTCGAATATCTCCATCGGAATGCCGGAGCTTGACGCGGTGATAAACCATATCCTCTCCCACCCCGATACGCGTACCGATATGCAGCAGGCGGCGCGGCTCGCCAATATGAGCTACTACGCGTTCAGCCGTATGTTCAAGGAGGTCATAGGCGTGAACTTTTCCGACTACTGCAACATTATCCGCGTCCGCCTTGCCGAGGAGCTTCTCATAACGACCTCGCTGTCCGTTTCCGAGATCGCGGGAAAAACGGGGATAGGCACTCAAAGCTATTTTTCGCGGCTGTTCAGGCAGCAGAGCGGAATGTCTCCCACCGAGTACCGCGCTAAATTCGGTCTTGACGCCGTAAAATCCTCCTGATTAAATAATAACCTAAATCACGTTATAAATCAACTCTTTATTTTGCGTTTAATTTATCTTTTTTTGCTCAAAAACGACAGCATTGTTCAAGCTGTCAATTGCCGGTCTTTTTAAGAGAATGATCTTCTTGTAATAGTTTACCGATTATATATAAAAACTTTGTTAAATATCACCAAAAGCAAAAAAGGAAAAAGGTGTTGAATTGTATGTGAAAAAAGTGTATAATAGAAATACAATCCTTTGTGTGCGTATACCGATATCAAACGATATATGCCGCTAAGTATTGCTTTCATCAATTTATCGCCGGGTCTTACACTGCGAGTTTTGCGCGTTCCTTGTCATCTCGCAGGCGATAGTTTATGCGTGATTTTGGCGGTTTTTGAGAGAGTAAAAAATATGAAGCTTTCTTATGCTGAAGGAGGATTCAATGGGTTCTATTAAAGCTAAAATTTCGGGTCTGGTCATCGGCTGCACTGCTGTGGCAACGCTTGCGGTCGGACTTGTGGGCATTGTAAATACCAACAAGCTGGTAAACTATGACTCGGAGCAGGTGGTAAGCGATTCCTGCCGGAAAACCGCGATCGAGATCAACGCTTATCTCTCTCGTATCGAGCAGTCGGTGGATACTCTGGCGGATTATATCGTGGTCAATCTCACCGATCTTGAGCAATTCAGAACGTCGGACGAGTATGTGGACGAGTATACCGGGGAGATAGACCCGCTGCTGCTTGCGGCGGCAAATAATACCGACGGCGCGGTCACGGCATATGTGCGTTACAATCCCGATTTTACCGACCCCGTTTCCGGAGTATTTTATCAGCGCAGCGGTTCGGGAGCATCCTTCTCAGAGGTACCCTGCACCGATTTCAGCGTGTATGACAAAACGGACCTTAACCATGTCGGCTGGTACTACATACCCGTAAACAACGGTGCGCCTACCTGGATGTCCCCCTATCTCAACGAGAATATCGGGGTATATATGATAAGCTACGTTGTTCCGCTGTTTAAGGACGGCGTGAGCATAGGCATAGTGGGTATGGATATCGACTTTACTTCGATAGAGCAGATGGCGGACAGCGCTTCCGTTTACGGCGATACCGACGCGTTTATTCTGGGAGAAAACAACGAGATACTCTATAACAAAAACGTTGACTTCGGCACGGGGCTGGGAGCTCTGGATTCAAGCGGTATGAACGCGATGATCTCGGCGCTTTCTAAGAGCAGCTCCGATGGAGAGCTGATAGAAATGCATTACGGCGGCAAGAACGCCGAGGGCGCTTTTGAATCGCTGATCAACGGAATGAAATATGTAACGGCGGTGAACTCCGTAAACGTAAACAGCCGCGGAAACGCTCTTTACCTTTTTATAGGCATCACCGCGCTGGTTATCATTGTGATCGAGGCGGT
>CAZKJC010000016.1:15890-18305 GCA_964552995.1 uncultured Ruminococcus sp. | reverse complement strand
GCGGCGATGACCCTTGCCCTTATAAGCTCCATATCCTCGCCTATGCCCGCCATTATCAGCTTTGAGTTGCGGTGCTGCTTTAGTATCTCCTTAAAAACATCAACAAGAAACTGCTGGTTTTTCTGCGGGCAGAATCTCCCCACATGACCGAAAAGCAGCGTCCCGCCCGCCACGCCGAACTCGCCGCGGAACGAGCTGCGCTTTGCCTCGTCAAACCTAAAAAGCTCCACGTCTATCGCGTTGCGCATTATCCGCACGGTCTTTCTCTCCGCTTTTTCGGGGAGCCCTCTCTCCGAAAGCTCCGCCGTTGGAGCCCTGCCGTACATCCATCTCGCAGCGTACTCCGAGCAGGCGAACCGATGTGTCGCATGGAGCCTCGCAAGCGGCTTCAGCAGAGCCTTTGCGATGTTTCTGACAAGCTCCCGACCGCCGCCCGAGGTGCTGTGATTATGGACTATCCTCACCGGAACGCCCGCCCTTTTAGCCGCCAGCAGCGGCAGAAACGAAAGCGTGCTGAGATGACAGTGAACTATTCCGTAATTATTCTCGCGGAGCAGCTTGGTAAGCGTCCTTACATATCTTACGGGATTTTTGAACCCGCACAGCAGATACAGCCCGCCGCCCATTTCCTTTATCTCCTCCGCAGGCACGAGCTTTGAGCTTTTAAAAAGAAAAAAATCAAACCTGACCTTTGTCCTGTCAATAGCGCGGCAGTAGTTCATTACCACCTGCTCCGCGCCGCCGCCGTTCATTTTCCCCAGTATCTGCGCTACGCGTACAGGGGTGGTTTTCTCGTCCATAATGCACCTCTATGCTGTTTGGTTTTGTTGATCTTAGCCGGTTATTTAAAAGGATTTCTTGCTCAGCTTGTAGAAAAAGCATAGCAACATAAAGCCCACGCATCGGAATTTCAAAAAGGTGCGCATTTGCCGAACGGCAAATGCTGCACGGTTTCGCCAGCGTTGCAAAGCGGAACGAAGTGGAGCGGAGCAGCGGTGGCGAAATTTTGAAATTCCCATTTAAATCATTTGCTTCTCGTCAACGCTTTTTAAAAGAATTTTTCGCAACCCGCCCGCAAAAACTCCGCTACGCTTCGTTTTCACGGGCTCTTGCGGAAAATTCTCCTGCGTGGGCATTACGCTGTTCTACGCGAACGTCCCTCTCATGCGTGGACGTTCACTTGACGGCGGCTTTCAGCGCCTTTGATCTCTTGGTTTTTATGTAGCTCCTGATTGCTTGTATGGTTATTTTTTGGTAAGCGCTTTCAGCTTTGCCGCGTTCTGTCTGCGATTTATAAACGGCTTTGTGAAAAGCCTTGCCAGCCAGCAGAACGGCAGCAGCACCGGCGCCTTCTTCAATATCGGATAATGCTGCTTCATATGCCAAAACGTCGGGAAGATCAGGCGCAGAAAATATTTTACTTTTCCCTGCTCCCTCACCTTGTTTTCCACGGAATTCTGTATAGTTCCGTAGGTGCCGCCCGAAATGACATACTCCGCCATTTTTTCGTATTTCTCGCCGCTCTCCGCGCCCTCGAACCACACCCTCGACAGCCCTATGATATCCCGCGCCATATCCGCGCAGCCCGACGGCTCGAGTATACCGCAGACTCTCTCAATATCAACGGGCTTTGCTCTCAGATATACCGCGATATCCATAAACGAGCGTATCCCCGTACCGCCCTCGCTGTAATGCTTGATGGCGTGAGCTATAACATACGCGAGAAAATACTCCTCCGTAAACCGCGCCCGCGCTCCATCCTGCTCCGCGCACAGCGAAAAGGGCGATGAAAATATCTCCCCGAACTGCCGCCCCTCCTCGCCGAAAAGCTCCCGATGTATCTCCACATTCATCACCGGCAGCTTATAATACACATCATGTATATCATATCCGAAATGCTCGCAGGTATAGCCCAGCTCCAGCATTATATCACGCGCGTCCGACGCGTTTTCCTCGTCTATAAGCATATCTATATCCGACATCGTGCGCATATCCGTCTGCGGATAAAGCTCCTTCAGAACGCTCCCTTTGAGCGGGATATGACGTATATTCTTTTCGGACAGCGCCGCGCTTATCAGCTCCAGCTCCGTAAGCTGATTTATATCCTTTACGATAGCCTTGTCGCGGAGCTGCTCCCATTCGGAAAGCAGCGGCTCGGCGGGCTTTTTCTCCAAAAGCTCCACGGCGTAAAACGCCATATTCGCGACGCTGTGCGCCTGCGCCAGCCGGAAGATACTCTCAAAGGACAGACCCTCGGGCAGCTCGGGCGGCTTTTCGTTGTTCAGAACGCTTCTCAGCAGCGCCGGGAGGTAATTCAGCTCATTCATATATATTCCCGTCCTTAAGCAGAAGATGCTTTGTGCAGATTTTCAGCGCGGCGGGGCGATGGGTAACTATTACCACCGTTTTTCCGTC
>CAZKJC010000016.1:0-15880 GCA_964552995.1 uncultured Ruminococcus sp. | reverse complement strand
TGTTTTTCAGCAGCCGCGCCTCGGTCTGCTCGTCAAGAGCCGAGGTCGCCTCGTCCAGCAGCAGTATCGGCGCGCCGCCCAGTATAGCTCTCGCGACGGCTATCCGCTGCGCCTGACCCTCCGACAGCCCGAAGCCGTTCTCGCCCACTCTGGTATTCATTCCGTCGGGGAGAGCCTCTATAAATTCCCTCGCGCAGGCGATCTCCGCCGCTCTGTTGACCTCGCTCTCCTCAGCCTTGTCATTGAGAAATGAGATATTCTCATAGATAGTCCCCGAAAAAAGCAGATTTCCCTGGGGAACATAAGCGAAAAGCGGGCGCGTTTCCCTGCCCGCGGAAAAGCTCTCTCCGTCCGACCAAAAACGCACGCTTCCGCTATCGGGACGGTAAGCCCCCAGAAGCAGCAGGAAGAGCGTGGATTTCCCGCCGCCCGAGATACCCGTAAGCGACACGAAATCCCCTTTTTCTATCTCAATGCTCACATTTTTAAGCACTTGATTTTCGCCGTAGGAAAAGCACACGTTTTCCAGTGTGATCTTTCCGAGATCCTCCGCGGCGAGCCGTTTTTCGGCGGGCTTTTCCTCGGGCAGCTCCTCCAGGGCGATTATCCGCTCTGCGCTTGCGCACATCGAGAAATATTTCGGGAAAAGCGAGGACAGCCCCGCAAAGGGCGACTGTATCTGATTGACAAGCTGCAATACCGCGGTGAGCGTTCCGTAGCTCATAGTTCCCTCATAGATACCCGCCGCGCCCCACATCAGCGCGAAAACATATCCCGCGCCGAAAGCCAGTCCAAGCCCCGCGTTAGCGGATATGCTGAACGCGCTGCGGCGCATTCTCGCCTTGTACAGATTCAGTTGATTTTCGTCATTGCGGCCGAGCATTTTCCGCTCCGCGCTGAAAACTCTCACTGCCAGAAGATTCCCGACGGTCTCCTGCAAAAAGCTGCGGACTATCCCCTCGCGCTCCTGCACGCGGGTGTGGAGCTTTTTCATTTTCGGGCGGAAAAATCTTGTGGCGGCGAACACGAACAGCCCCGCTCCCATAAAAAACAGCCCGAAACGCCAGTCCAGCGTCAGCAGCACTCCCGCCGCGAAAACTATCCTTACCAGATTATTCGCGGCGGAGGGAATGATGGAAATGATACCGCTGACCACCACCGACACGTCCGAGAACATTCTGTTGAGCAGCTCGCCGCTGTGGTAGCCGCCAAGCGCGGAGTACTCCCGTCGCATAAGGCACGCCAGGATATCCGCGCGGAGCCGCGACTCCATACGCGCCTGAACGTCCTCCGACAGTATATTGCAGGATATTCTTATGATAAACTGCGTTAAAATGACCGTCGCGAGAAGAATGCCGTTGTGTGTCATACCGTGGGGATCTCCGTTCACTGCCGCGTCGATAAGGTCGCGCATAAGCAGCGCCATATCGACGCTGACCGCGCCGAAAAGAGCGTTGCCCGCCAATATAACGCCGAGCTTTATCCGCATACCCTTGGTATGCTTTATGAGCCATTTTAGGGTCGCTCTGTCGGTTTTAGCCATCAGTCGTATCTCCGCCCGAAATTATTTTGAAAATATTCTTCGCAGCTTAAAAAACACCCTGCGCAGAAAGAAGCTACGCCAAAGCGCCTTATACAGCTTATATGAGAGCCTGTCCTGCACGAATTTCCCGTTCCTGCAAACTCCGACCGCCAGTCCGATTATCTGCCGCGGCTCTATGCCCTCTTCCAAAGCGGTCTGATTATCTCCGCACATGGCGTATGCTCCGTCCTTTACGCCGACCACGCGGTGCAGGACATACTGTCCGTTGTCCCGCAGGTAAAAGGCGATATCGCCCCTTTTGAGCAGCGCGGCGGGCTTTGCGAGGGTCACGGAGTCCCGCCCTTGGCGTATCAGCGGGAGCATGCTTGTCCCTTTGGGGTATATCACGAACTCCCCGCCGCTGTCAAGCACCAGGCGTATCGTTTCGTCGTATTCCGCGAGGGAGAACTCCTCGCTTTCGGGGCTCTCAATCACGGGCAAGAAGCTCCGCCCCCTCCAGCTTTTCAATGAACGTCTTTACGTCCGCGGCGGCGATCTCCCGCGTGATATCATACTCCGCCAGCAGAGCCGCCGTAAGCTCCTCCGCGGAACGCTCTTCCTTAAGTAGCTCCCACAAAAACGCGCCCGTTTCGTTGAGCTTTATGATACCGTTGAACTCCCTGCTCGCCGCGCCGACCGCCACCACAACGTTCTGCCCGCCGACCTTGCGCAGCATAAATCCGCTTTTTATCTTCATGCTCCTACCCCCGTTTCTTATAAAAATTGTAGCATAAGCTATTGAATTTGTCAAGCATTTATGATATAATATATAAAAGGAACTCAATAGGAGAATGATCATGCGGATAGAATATTCCAAAAAGTCACAAAAAGCTCTTGTCTATATTCCCACGAAAATGCAAATCAAAATTAAGGAAGCCATAGAGAAGCTTACGTTTGATCCGCCAAAAGGTGATATAAAAACTTTGGAAGGCTTTTCTGACGGCAGAAAAAGACTGCGTGTAGGACAATACAGGGTCGTGTATAAGTATCTTGATGACGGAACAATATATGTATATGTTATTGATATAGGCGTAAGAGGCGATATTTATAAGTAGGCGAAAGGAGTGGTTTGTATGTCACCGATAATGCAGGAGTCAATCGAAATGATAGAAATGCTGCCCGAATCCGAGCAGACGTTTGTCAATGAAATGCTCAAGCGTATTGTCAGAGCGTGGGACCCTGATTTCACAAAGGTTACTCCAAGAGAGCGACTGGAGATGGAAGAGGCGGAAAGAGAGCTTGAACGTGGCGAAACGGTTTCACATGAGGAAATGTGGAAACATCTGAATATTTGATTTTAAGACCCGCCCGACGCGGGTCTTGTTTTTTGCCGCGCAAGCCGGATTTACCTAAATTAACCTAATAAAAAGGCAAAAATACCAACAAAAACGGGCGGCGGGATTTGTGCAAATGGCAGAAACTGTTTAAAGAAGCGAAAAATGATTGACAAACCCCACAAACGGCTTTATAATTATAAATGTAAACAACTGTTTGGGCGTGTCCGCTGAATGCGGACTGCTCGGTATATTCTTATTTTTAGGAGGAAAGGTATGAAACTCAAAAAAGTTTTGTCGGGCGTAATAGCCGCGGCAATGGCTGTTACTACTGTTGCAATTACCCCTATACTTTCTAGTGCAGAAATAATTGTTTTGGGAGAAAATGTTGTTGACACTGGAACTGAACTAGGAACAAAGACCGGATTGGGTTCCGTTGATTGGAGTGGCACGGTTAAAATCGATGCTGATGATTTAAGCGATTATCCTGTTGGTACAGTTGTTGAGGTTGATATCATGACAACCGGTGATGACGGCGGTCAAGTATATATTGTAGATGGTTCGGATTGGGGTGCTAACGCCACTTGGTATAATAATCCCGGAGCTACAGTATATGTTGAATTAACCCAAGCCATGAAAGAAAATGGTATTATGTTTAATGGCAGTGATGTTAACATCTCAAAAGTTAGCTTCCTAAACTTCACCCAATATACTAAGATCAAAACTTTCTCTGATTTGGGATCTGTTGATTGGAGGGGCACAGTTAAGGTGGAAGCAAGTGAATTGAGTGACATTCCCGTTGGTGCTATTTTAAAAGTAGGTATAAAAACGACCGGTGATGACGGCGGTCAAGTATATATTGTAGATGGCTCGGATTGGGATGCTAGCGCCACTTGGTATAACAACCCGGGTGCTGATGTATTGATTGAATTCACAGCAGATATGCAGTCAAACGGTATTATGTGTAATGGTGGCGATGTTGACATCGAGTCCATAACTGCGTGGATTTTAGAAGATGAAACAGAAGAAACTGTTGAATCCGAGGAAACTTCCACTGAAACCGAAGAGCCCACTGTACCCAGTGAAACCGAAGAACCCACCAAGCCTAGTGAGACCGAAGAGCCCACCAAGCCTAGTGAGACCGAAGAGCCCACCAAGCCTGGCGAGACCGAAGAGCCCACCACACCTGGTGAGACCGAAGAGCCCACAGCTTCTGATGTTCTGTGGGAAGGCAATACAGATCTGGGTACGGAATGGAATGGAGACCTTGCTGTAAAGGTTGACGCTGCCGCAGTATCGGCAAACGACATCATCAAGATCACCTACACCGCAGGTTCCGCTGATTATCACCAGCTTAAGATCATGGACAGCAGCTGGAACATACTTGCTTCCCTTGACGGAATAGCACACGCCGAATACGGCACTGTTGACGTCAACGGCGAGCCCTACACCGTTACTCTTAACGCGGCTGACGCTGCCGCAATCACCGCGAGCGGTTTGGTTATCGCAGGATATGACGTTACCATTACCAAGGTAGAGCGCGTTGCCGGAACAGCAACAGCTCCCAATGGCACCTATGAGACCGGCAAGTTTGAGACAGTAAAGGATTACGTTCCCGCAGAAACTCCCGCAGAGGGCACCAAGACCGAGCTTCTTGTCAACTCCATCTCCAAGGCTGACGCGGCTAAGTACAGCCATTATGATGTTACCATCACGGTAACCTTGAATGACGGCACTAAGAAAACCGCTACCAAGTCCGTGTATGATTGTTACGGCGGCTTCTCCTACAACAACGGTGCAAGAGTTGAAATGGCTGAAAACAGCTTCTTCCTCTTGGTAAAGGTAAAGGGCGTTCCTGAGGACGCAACCGTTGCAATGTCTATCCAGGGCATTGTCTAACAGATAACGGAGGGTATAACTATGAAAAAATACATATCTCCCGAAATTGAGATCAAAAGGTTTTTTACCGAAGACATTATGGTTACAAGCGGCATGACCTCTGTGCCGGATGCCGGAGTTGTTGACGGCAGCGATGATGTGACTACGGGATTTGACTTCCCCAATGACTTCAAAGATTTAACTTAATTACTTCCTGTAATTTTCAAGGGCGGCGGGCGCAAGTTCGCCGCCCTGTAAATTTTATCGAAAGAGGGTCATACGATGTATAAGAAAATCATTGCGGGGCTGCTTGTGTTCTGTTGCTGCATGACGCTGACAGCCTGTACAAACGAGGACGACAGCTCCGAAGGTTCTTCCGATGTGGGGAGTTCCTCCGGTGGTATGAATATCCACGAAATGTGGACGGATACGGAAGAGCTATGAAATATAGAATTTGCGGACTAAAAGTTGAGTGCGATTTCCGCCACCCCACCATGACCGCCCGCGCCGAAAAATACCGCAAAGAGTTCGCGGGCGCGCCCGATATGATCGTGCCCTACTGCCCGAATATTGCTCCCCTGCTGGCGAACAATCCCGCCCTCACCGAGGACGACTGCGAAATTATAACCACCGCCGAGAGCTTCTATAATCAGCTTATCACGCACGGCGGGTTTATGCTCCACGCGAGCGCCGTTGCGCTGGATAACCGCGCTTACCTGTTTTCCGCGCCCAGCGGCACGGGGAAATCCACCCACACCTCGCAGTGGCTGAAGCTGTTCCCCGAGGCGAAAATTCTCAATGACGACAAGCCCGCGATAATGCTCGGCAGTTTGACCGCCTGCGGAACTCCCTGGAGCGGCAAGTCCGATCTGAATCTTGATCTGAACGTGCCATTGCAGGGAATATGCGTGCTAGAGCGCTCGGAGCATAACTTCATTCAGCCGCTCCCGATGGACGAGGCGATCTTCGCGCTGCTCAACCAGACTATCCGCCCCGCCGACGAAAGCCGTATGGACGCTCTGTTAAACCATATCGACAGGGTGGTAAGCGTTGTGAAAATATGGCGCATGGGCTGCAATATCTCGCTTGAAGCGGCGCAGACCGCCTTTGACGCTATGTCACGGCAGTAACAATATAATTGGCATTTGCTTTTAATTTTTGGCTAAAGTGATGAAATTGCCGATTATAAAAAATTAACGCAACAAAAAGCGCCCGTTTGTCCTTTAAAGGATAAGCTGGCGCTTTTTGTCCATTGAAAAAAATTGTGAAAAGGGTTATAATAGTTACATATTTCAAAAAGGAGCGCAGTATGAGCAAGCAATCGCTTTGGGGCAGGATATTTCAGGTGCTGATAACCTGGACGGTCTACTTCCTGTTTCGCCCGAAGGTAATTTATGCCGATAAAAGTCTGAAAAAACGCCTTAAGGGAAAGCCGCTGGTTTTCGTGGCAAATCATACCCATCATTTTGACGGAGCATTCACCGGCGCGGTTCTGGGGCGGTACAAGCCCTATGTGCTGGTCAAGCGGAGCTGGTATGACAAAAAAGCGGTCGGCACTATGATATCCTGGTGCAGAAGCATTCCCATAAGTCTTGACGAAGCGGACGGCTCCTGGTTCACCGCCGCCGAGCAGGTCATAGCGGCGGGAAAGGGTCTTATAATTTTTCCCGAGGGCGGCATAGCCCGCGAGGGAGCTTTGCAGGAGTTCAAGGCGGGCGCGGGGCTTATCTCGGCGAAAACGGGCGCGGCGGTAGTTCCCTGCGCGATATACGGGACGTACAGCGCGGTTTTCGGAATGCGCCAGAAAATCCTGGTGGGAGAGCCTATCGAAAGCAGCTGCCCCGAGGATATGCGGCGCTCAAAATACGCGCGTCAGCTTATGGAGCAGGCGCAGAGCGAGGTAAGGCGGCTTTACGGCGAGCTTGTAGAGCGCTTCGGCGACTGCGGGACTTATCCCAAAGAAAAGTTTTAGCCGCATAACGCCCGCGCATTAAAGGGTCGCAAAAATTTAAGCCACAAATCCCCGCCGCATTAAAGGCGCTGAAAGAATACAGCCACAAACCTCCACCGCATCGGAATTTCAAAAAGGTCGAGTGTGGGTTTTGCGCAAGAATTATGTAACCGCTTATAGCATTTTGTGAATTTTGCGCAAAACTCCGCGAATGGCAAAACGCTGCCCGGTTCCCGCAAGATACCGCAGGGAACGAACGAAGTGAGTGACCGAGGATATATTGCGGGAATTTTGAAATTCTTTTAAATAATTTGCTCCTCGTCAACATAACTTAACCGCATAATGGCTTAGATCAACACTTTATATACAGAATGCAGCAGCTTAGAGCTGTTAAAAATATTATTGAGAGGTATTTATTATGAACACAGAGATCGCAGAGAAAATCAAGGCAATGCTGGTGGAAAATCTCCGTATCCCCGCGGACGAGCTGGAGTACACCTCCGAGCTTTTCGGGGACGATATCGGGCTGGATTCTATCGACTCTATCGAGATAATCGCGGGGATCGACAACCTTTTCGGCGTGCAGATGACGGGCGCGGCGAGGGAGAATTTCCAGTCCATCGAAACTCTCACAAAGTTTGTAGAGGAGCACATGGAATAATATGGACAGGATGGACAGACGTGTTGTTGTAACGGGGCTGGGTCTGGTGTGCGCGATAGGCGATAATGTCGAGGCATGCTGGAGCAGCGCCATTAACGGCGTTACGGGTATCAGAGAGGTGACCTCGGTCGATACGAAGGATTGCTACGCCAATAAGGGCGCGGAGGTCGCGATAAAGTCCGCCGAGCTTTCGGGGGAGGATCACGACCGCTCCTCGCTGCTGTGCATAAAGGCGGCGGGGGAGGCTCTCGCGGACGCGGGATATAACGTTTCCGAGGAAAATTCCGACAGGATAGGCGTTATTATAGGGAACTGCGTAGGCGGCGCGGCAAGTATCGACAAGTATTTCACTGACGAAATGAAGAACGGCGGCGGAAACAGCGGCGATATTCTGAAAATGCCCGCTTCGGCTATAGCCAACAACGTGGCGAAGCATTTCGGGCTGAACGGCACAACGGCGAATATCGTGAACGCCTGCGCGGCGGGCACGATAAGCCTTGCCTATGCCTGCGACCTTATCCGCGCGGGCAAGGCGGACGCTTTCGCGGCGGGCGGCTCGGACAGCTTTTCGTCGCTGGCTTTCGCGGGATTTCACGCGCTTCACGCGCTGGACGAGAACGCCTGCGCTCCGCTCAACCACAACAGCGGCATAACCCTCGGCGAGGGTGCGGGAATACTGATCTTGGAGAGCTACGGGCACGCCAAGGCGCGCGGCGCGAAGATATATTGCGACGTGCTGGGCTCGGGCGTAAGCTCCGACGCGCACCACATCACCGCTCCCCGTCCCGACGGACAGGGGCAGATGCTTGCGACGACACGGGCGGTAAAGAAATCCGGACTTGATTTCGGTGATATCGACTATGTTAATGCTCACGGCACAGGAACCGCTAAGAACGACGACGCGGAGTTCCTTTCCGTCCACACGCTTTTTGACGGCAACGATCATCTTTCCGTAAGCTCCACCAAGTCCATGACGGGTCACTGTTTGGGTGCCGCGGGCTCTATCGAAGCGGTGCTCACCGTAAAGGCGGTCTGCGAGGATATCGTGCCGCCCACCATCGGCTATAACGAGGAGGATCTCGTCCGACTTAAGGAAAAGGCGGGAGCTATTGATTTCGTGCCCAACACGCGCCGCGAGAAGCCCGTAAATTACGCGGTTTCCAACTCCTTTGCGTTCGGCGGCAATAACGCGAGCATAGTTTTCGCGAAAGAGCCACGGGAAATTCCCGACCACACCAACAAGGACAGGATTTTTGTTACGGGTATCGGCACGCTGCTTCAAGAGCCGCGCTGCGAGATAGAGTCCGACGACTACAAGGAGCTCGGAATAAAAATGGCGTTCTGGCGCAAGCTGGACAGGTTTTCTCAATTGCAGCTCATCAGCGGCATGAGGGCTCTGGCGGACGCGAACATCGCCGTTTCCGACGAGAACAGCGCGGATATAGGCATTATCATCGGCACTGCCGACGGTCCTATGACCGAGATAGTCAATTTCCAGAAAAATGTTATTGAGAACGGCACGGCGAACGGTTCGGCGTTCTCTTTCCCGAATACCGTGTATAACGCGGCGGGCGGTTATTTCAGCATTTTCGCGGGAATAAAGGGCTACAACGCTACCAACGCCAACGGAATACAGGCGGGCTTGCAGAGCCTTTGCTATGCCGCCGACGTTATCCGCAACGGCGACGAGAAGATCATGGTGGCTTCCGGTACGGACGAAAACACCGACGTTACCGAATATCTGTGTGAAAAGCTGGGGCTGACCAACGGAAAACTGAAAAACGGTCTCGGCGAGGGCTCTGTCTCGATAATTCTGGAGAACGAGAACAGCGCGAACGAGCGCGGCGCGAAAAAGTACGCGGAGCTTGCGGGCTGGGCGTCGGCGCACAAGTCTGTTGAGTTCGGCACGCTGAAGGGCTCGGAGAGCGCGCTCAAGACGGCGATTGAGGAAGCCTGCAAATCGGCGGGCATAACCGCTAAGGACGTTGATCTGGTGTGCGGCTTCGCCGACGGCAACGAAACGGTAGACGAGCTTGAAAAGAGCGTATACACGGAGGTTTTCGGAAACGTTCCCGTAGTGCAGCTCAAGCAGGATACCGGCGAATCGCGGGCGGCGGCAAGCGCAAATCAGGCGGCATACGCGGCTAAGCTGATAGCCGAGGGAAGATATAAGTGCGCGCTGGCGGCTTCGTTCGGCGTGGGCGGCTCGTATTCGGCGGTAATACTGAAAAGTATATAAGGCAAGTTCACGTATTAAGCACAAAATAAAATTGCTGGGGCGCAAAGTCGGCGCATGAATTTCAAAAAGTGGCGTGTTTTGCCGAATGGCAAAACACTGCCCGGTTCCCGCAATCGCCCGCAGGGAGCGAACGAAGTGAGTGACCGAGGAGCGCTTGCGGGAATTTTGAAATTCTTTGAAATAAGAGGTAAATATGGTTGCTTTAGTGACAGGGGCTTCAAGAGGGATAGGCAGAGCCTGCGCGGTAAAGCTCGCGGAGTGCGGCTACGACGTGGCGGTGAACTATAACTCAAATGAGGCAAAAGCGGCGGAGGTCGTGGCGGAGATAGAGAAGCTCGGGAGAAAAGCGGCGGCATTCAAAGCCGATACCGCAGACCTCAAGGCGGTGCAGAATATGTTCCGCGAGGTGCACAAGCAGTTCGGGCAGCTTGACGTTCTCGTCAACAACGCGGGAGTGGTGGACGACGCGTACCTGCTGATGATAAACGACGAATCTCTTTCAAGGAGCCTGGATATAAATATCAAGGGATATTTCCACTGCGCGCAGCAGGCGGCGCTTAAAATGATGAGCAAAAAATCGGGGAAGATCATAAATATCTCCTCGGTGAGCTCGGTGCTGGCTGTCGAGGGGCAGGGAGTATACTCCGCCACAAAGGGCGCGGTGAACTCCATGACCGCCACGCTCGCAAAGGAGCTTGCTCCGAGGGGGATACAGGTGAACGCGGTAGCCCCGGGCTTTATCGCGACGGAAATGATGGACGCTATCCCCGAGGAAAAGAAGCAGGAGTATCTTAAGGCTATCCCGATGAACAGATTCGGCAGCGCGGAGGACGTAGCGAACACCGTCGCGTCGCTCTGCTCTGACGCGTTCGGCTATATGACGGGACAGGTCATCGTTCTGGACGGAGGACTCAGCTTATGATGGATCTTATGGAGATAAACTCCCGCATAAAGCAGCGCCCGCCCTTTCAGATGATAGAGCGGGTACTGGAGCTTGAACCGAACGTTTCCGCAAAGGGAATAAAAAACGTTTCGGTGAACGAGCCGTATTTTATGGGACATTTCCCCGATGCCCCCATCATGCCCGGGGTGCTCATAATCGAGTGCGCCGCGCAGCTTTGTAGCCTGGTCATCGCCCCCGAAAAGGCGGAGGCGTTGGAAGAGGACAAGCTGTACGTTCTGCTTAAGGTCAAGGATTTCAAGTTTTTAAAGCCGGTCATCCCGGGGGATACTCTTACGATAGAGGTCAGGTGCACTCTGGCGAGCGCGGCGGCTTATGAATTTTCGGCGGTCATTTCGGTGGACGGGAATGTTAAGGCAAAGGGCAGTATGCTTTTTACCACAATGGATAAAAGTGCGGTGTACGGATGAAAATTGATTTTTCTGCTTGTATCATAACGGGCGAAGCGGCTTTGAGGGACAGGCTGGCGGATATTGCCGGCTCATATTCCCCCGAGAGCGGCTGCTTTGCCGCGCTCTCCGAAAAAACGGGCAGAGAGTTTGAGGTCACCGCCGGCGGCTTTCTGCTTCTGGACAGCCTGCTTATGAAGCACAGGGTAAACCGCGCCGAGCTTGTCATTGCCTACGGCGGAGAGCTCAGGATAATCAACCGCACCGATATAGATTTCGGGATCGCCGCCGCGGACAGCTGCGTTATGTGCTGTCTTGCCATTGGAGAGGGCGCAAAGGCGGACTGCCGCATAAGCCGCGGCAGCGTGGCGCTGCCCGAAAACTGCCTTGAAACGGGGGTCATAACCTCCTGCGGGATAAAATATTATTACAGCATAGGCGGACAGGAGAGAAAATGAAGATTCTGGTATTAAACGGAAGCCCCAAAAACGACAGAAGCAACACACTGAACATCACAAAGGCGTTTCTGGCGGGATTCCCCGAGGACAGCGAGGTCGAGTATGTTTCGCTGTACAGGCTGAACATAAAGCCCTGTGTGGGCTGCTTTTCCTGCTGGAGCAAAACGCAGGGTCAGTGCGTGATAAAGGACGATATGCAGGAGCTTTACGAAAAGATCAAAGCGGCGGATACAATTATCGAGAGCTTCCCGCTGTACTTTTTCGGTATGCCCTCGCAGCTTAAGGCGATGACAGACCGCTGTCTGCCCTTTATGCTCCCCTATATGGGGAATCTGGTGGAGGACAAAAACGCGTCCTTCCACGAGCTTCGCGACGAGAGCATGCACGAAAAGCGCCTTGTAGTGATAACCACCTGCGGCTATGTGACAGCCGCTCCCATGTACCCCGCGCTGCTCAAGGAATACGACCTGATTTGCGGCGACGGGCACTACACCGCTATTCTCTGTCCCGAGGGGGAGCTGTTCATAGCGGAAAAGGCAAAGCGCCAGCGCGAGGGGTATCTCGCGGATATAACCAAGGCGGGCGCGGAATTTGCCGAAAACCTTGCGCTCAGCGAAGATACAAAAAAGCGCATAGCGCGACCAATTCTTTCGCCGCAGGGCTTTGAGACCATAACGCTCGCGCACTGGAAAATGAAAGAAAATAATTAAAAACAGGCGGGACTTCAAAGCTCCCGCCTGTTTTTATGCGCTTACCGCGGCGTAGCGCTCGCTGCTCACAACGTTTTCCATTATTATTTCGGGGGATATCTCTCCGCTCAAAGCCATATCGAAGAGCGCGGGAGTGCAGCCCGAAACCAGCGCCGCGCCCGTCTGTGACATTTTCACGGGAACGTTCCCCGTTTTGCTGCGGCTGTTGACGTTCCAGAAAATGATGTCGGGCAGCTTGTAGCCGTGCCGTGCGAACTTGCGCTTCATAGCCTCAAACACCGTAAGGTTGTTGCCGCCATCAACGCAGAAGTCAAACTCCATATCGGAGATTATGTATATCTTTTCGGGGAGCTCCGACTGCTTTACGCGGTTATTTACCGCCGCGGAAAGTATCAGCTCGAAAACCGCCTCGATATTGGTGTTTGACACCTCGTTAAAGGAGCTGCAAAACCGCGCCTTTTCCGCGATATTGCCGCCCTTTATCTCTATCAGTCGGGGAGTGCGGGAGAAAGTGATAAAGTGGTTGGCGAACGCGCCCTTGTTGTGCTCCGCGAAATATATACCGAGCGACAGCGCCACGTCGATAGGGCGGACGTTGCCGTTCATTGCGCAGGTCATGGAGCCGGAGCCGTCCACCACCGCGATGGAATTGCCGTTCTCGCCGAATACGGGGAGATTTCTCCAGGTGGTATCCAGCGAAAGTATCTGCTCCTCGGTCACGCCGGAAAGGCAGCGGCGGATCACGTCATAGGGGTACAGCGCGGCGGTGTTCATTTTTGCCTCGCCGCTGTTTACCTTATTCAGATATTCCGTGTAGCGCTCGCCGTCGTTGCGCAGGAACGCCTTGCGGTACTTGAACATAGCGCAGGAGGGCTGCTTGGAATAATCAAACGTATAATCGTAGACCCTCAGCCGATTTTCCAGAATATCCGAATATCTGCGGAGCTTCGACAGGATCACGCGGTATCCCTTTTCGGTATATCCGAGCTTTTTCGCCAGATACCTGCCCCTCGCGCGGGTCTCCGCGGAGGAAGCGTTCACCGAGGGCAGCCACTTGGCGAGCAGCGATACCCTCTCCTCATTTTCCATCGCAAGGATATCGCCGTTAAGTCTGTCCGCGATCTCATTTACCGCCGCCTTATCGCAGGAGGTGCCCAGCAGCGCGGTAAGATCGTCGTATCTGCCGTACTCCGCAAAAAGGTGAATATTTCTTTCCACTGCCGCGGGCGCAAACCCCGCGAGCGCATTTACGGCAGCTCTGAAAAATCTGCGCTCGCCCAGACCTCCGCGCACGTCGCGCGCGAAGAAAATTATCTTCATCGTCTTTTTCGCGTCCTCGGTATACGCGCGGGTCACAGCCGCCGCGATCTCCTCCTCCGAGCTGTTTCTCATTGCGCCCGCCCCGAAAAACAGATCAAGACAGTATGAGCCGCTCGTGCGGTTTGTCACCGCGCCGTTCTCTGTGAACGTCTTATCGGATTGCTTTTTCAAAGCATTAAGCATAGACATATTTTTTCTCCTTATCTTAAAAAATTTTTTGCGACCCGCCCGCCACGGCTCACTCCGCTTCGCTCCGTTACGCCGCGTCAGGCTCTCGCAAAAAAATTTGCTGCGTGGGCTTTTTGTCGCTCTTTACTTACGTGACTTTTTGGTGAATAAGCATTACACTCTATCAAGACAGCGTTTTTTGCAAGCGCCTTTCGGCGCAAGGCGTGGATTCGAACCCGCATTAACCGTCATTTTTATGCTGTTGCTGTCTTTATCACGTCCGCGTTTTGTTCCGCAGGGGAATGCTCCCGAGGGGCGGGACTTGAACCCGCAATCACCAATTTTCTTTATGCTGCCGCGGACATTCTGACACGGCGCGTCGTATTGCGATGCTCTGCCACTGAGCTACGTATTTCTACGGCGGGAGTCGAACCCGCGACATTCTTGAATGCTGTACACGCCGTATTTTCTAGGCACGCTAGCTAAACGAGGATTTTCAGTCCTCTGCTGATTGTTGCTGTATGTGCCAGAGTCAAGGCTCATATTCCATATGCGGCGCCTGGGTGAGCACTCCGCGTCCCTAGGATATATGCTGTAAGAGCCTTTATATTTTCGCTTTTTTACCGAGCCGCTGATCTCTCAGATCATTACAAGACCTTTCAATTCATATTTAGATGAAAATAAAACTTACTGCTGGCTAGGTCTTATGTCTTACACAAGGCTCGTGGATAATACGGCGCCCATACGGGCAGCTCCGTCGTGGTAGATATCTTTAATGCTGTCAGAGCCTTTTTATTAAATCGAAGAGAGCGGCTGTACAGTCAGCCCTTGATAACTCCCACCGTAAACAGCCGTTTTACCGGCTCGGTGAGATCGGATTGATTAGCCATTACCTGCCCGATATCCTTATATGCGAAGCGGGATTCCTCCGCCACGTCGGACTTCTTGTTTTTGGCGAGGACCACCTGCTGCTCCTTCAGGTCTTTTATAACGCTTTCCACCGAGAACTGCTCCATCGCCTTGCTGCGGGAATACTGCCGCCCCGCGCCGTGGGAGGATGACATAAAGCTCTCGGGATTTCCCTTTCCGCGCACTATGTAGCTGTACGAGCCCATAGCCCCGGGGATTATCGCAAGCTCGCCCTCGCGCGCTCTTATCGCGCCCTTGCGGTGAACGTACAGGTCTTTCCCGAAGTGATTTTCAAGCGCCGCGTAATTGTGATGGCAGTTTATCTCGTCCGAATATTCCGGCTCGATACCGCAGTATTTCACCAGATACCTTGTAAAGGTGTCCTTTACCTTTTGCAGCATTATCGCGCGGTTTTCATAGGCGAAATCCATCGCGAGATTCATCCACTCCAGGTAGCGCTTTCCCTCGCTTGTGTCGGCGGGCAGAAAGGGGAGATTCCATTCCGGCTCCACCCTTGAGAACCACCGCTCGTTGAGTGCGTGCGCCAGTTTGTTGAAATACTGCCCCACGATATTCCCGAAATGTCGGCTGCCCGAGTGAAGCATTATACAGCACATTCCCTCATCGTCCTGCTGAAGCTCTATAAAGTGATTGCCGCCGCCCAGCGTTCCCGCCTGGAAATATCCCTCGTCTATCTGTGGGAGAAGCTCCCCGTCAAGCTCGTATTTTTCGAGCTGCTGCTTTGCGCGGTCAAGCACCTCGGACGGCTGCGGCTTCTGATAGTGCGCGAATCCCGTGGGTATGTTCCGCAGTATATCCCCGCATATTGCCTGAACCAGCGTCCCGCTGCCCGTCACGGTCTCTCTTAATAAGGAAACGGGAACGTTGGTCTGCACGAACGCCATTCCGCAGCCTATGTCCACCCCTACCGCGTTGGGTATCACTACCCCCTCGCAGGCGATCACTCCGCCGATCGGCATTCCTTTTCCCGCGTGGGTATCGGGCATAAGCGCTATCCACTTTTGGGCAAAGGGCAGCCGCGAGAGATTTTCCGCCTGCTTAAGGCAGTTCTCGTCAATACTCTCTATGCCGTCCTGCCATATCTTTATGGGCAGAGCGCCCTTTATATCGTTCCGTACAAACATCTCATTTCACTCCTCTTGCTTTCGATAGTTTGATTTTACCATAAAAAACTGCCAAAATCATTTAAAAAAATCTGCGAAGATAGAAAATATATGTTTTATGGGAGCATTTTAACTGTTATATTATAATGTAGATTTGTTATGTAAAAATTGAATTTATATGTTTATCCATTTTATTATTAAGCGAAAGCGGAGCTTTCACGCGCTCGGACTGGGGCTGACACCTACGGGGAGGGGG
>CAZKJC010000015.1:0-18323 GCA_964552995.1 uncultured Ruminococcus sp. | reverse complement strand
CGGAAAGATCGCCCGAGCAGCACTCGATCGTTCTTACCGGAATATCCATCGAGCGGAACAGATCAACGGTGTTCTGCCACAGCTTGTCGAACCACATTGCGGAATCCTCCGGCTTGCAGACAACTATCATTTCCTGCTTTTCAAACTGGTGAATACGATAAACGCCGCGCTCCTCGATACCGTGCGCTCCCTTTTCCTTGCGGAAGCAGGGGGAATAGCTTGTGAGAGTCCGCGGGAGAGTTTCCTCGAGAACTATCGTATCAATGAACTTTCCTATCATGGAGTGCTCGGAGGTACCGATAAGGTAAAGGTCCTCGCCCTCGATCTTATACATCATCGCGTCCATTTCCGCGAAGCTCATAACACCCGTTACCACGTTGCTCCTTATCATAAAGGGCGGAACGCAGTAGGTAAAGCCGCGGTCTATCATGAAATCACGCGCGTAGGAGATGACTGCGGAATGCAGCCGCGCGATATCCCCCATAAGATAATAAAAGCCGTTGCCCGCTACCTTTCTTGCGCTGTCAAGGTCGATGCCGTTCAGCTTTTCCATTATCTCGGAGTGATAGGGTATCTCAAAATCTGGAACTACTGGCTCTCCATAGCGGGTTATCTCAACGTTCTCGCTGTCGTCCTTTCCGATGGGAACGCTCGGGTCGATGATGTTCGGAATGGTCATCATTATCTTGTTGACCTTTTCGGACAGCTCTTCCTCCTGCTTTTCAAGCGCGGCAAGCTCGTCGGAGAAAGCCTTTACCTGCGCCTTGGCTTTTTCCGCCTCCTCTTTCATGCCCTTAGCCATAAATCCGCCGATCTCCTTGGAAATGCGGTTTCTGTCTGCTCTGAGAGCTTCCGCGCGCTGTATCGCCTTTCTCAGATCGGCGTCCGCCGCGATCACCTCGTCAACAAGCGGCAGCTTGCTGTCCTGGAATTTCTTTTTGATATTTTCCTTTACCGCCTCGGGATTTTCCCTTAAAAACTTAATGTCTATCATTTCCGTGTATCCTTTCTTTATTTCAATTACCCTCAACAAAGTGAGCAAGTATTCCCTTTAGCTGCTCCTCGTCGGAAAAGCTGATCTGGAGCGTGTTGGAGTTTTTCCCCTCCGCTATCTTTACCTTTGTTCCGAGCTGCTCGGCGAGAGATATTTCCACCTCGGTGTAGTAGGTGATCTTTTGCTTTATCTTCTTTTCGGCGGCTTCCTCCGTTTTCTTGGATTCCCGCCGCGCTATCGCCTCGACCGCTCTTACGGTAAGCTCTCCCTGCGACGCTTTGTTTGCTATCTCGGTCATCACCGCGGCGTCCTTTATCTGCCTTAACGCTCTGCAATGTCCCGCGGACAGCTTTCCCTGAACCAGGAGCAGCTTCACTCCCTCCGGCAGCGACAGCAGCCCGAGGCTGTTGGCTATCGAGGGGCGCGATTTCCCCACCGCTTTCGATAGATCGTCCTGCGTCATATTGCAGCGCTCGATAAGCTCCTTATAGCCCTGCGCTATCTCTATCGGATTCAGGTCCTCGCGCTGGAGATTTTCAATAAGCGTTATCTGCATAGCCTGTTCTTCGGTTATATCGTCGCGGATAACTACGGGGACCTCTTTCAGACCCGCCATTTTCGCGGCGCGCCAGCGGCGCTCCCCCGCGATTATCTGGTAACCGCCGCCCGACAGCGAGCGGACTATTATCGGCTGAATTATCCCGTGCTCGTTTATCGACATCGCAAGCTGCTCCAGCGCTTCTCTGTCAAAGGTTTTACGCGGCTGATTCTTGTCGGGCTCGATATCGCTTACTCTGAGCGTGCTCAGATTTTCGCCGTCGTCCACGTTATTATCAAAAAACAGATCGTCAAAGCTGCTTTCAGTCTTTCTTGTTTTCGGCATTCCTCTTCTCCATTTCCCTGCACTTATCCAGTATCTCCTTTGAAAGGCGCTTGTAGGAATCAGTGCCCTTGGCGCTCTTGTCATAATAGAATATGGGTTCGCCGTGGCTCTGCGCCTCGGATACCTTTACATTTCTGGGTATTTCGGTCTTGAAAAGCACCTTGTTGTCAAAGGTCCTTTTGATCTCACGCATTATCTCGTTGCTTGCGGTAAGGCGCTTATCCAGCATTGTGAAAACTATTCCCATAATGCTCAGATCGGGATTGGCTTTTTTCTTTACCTTTTTGACGTTGAGCATAAGCTGCGCAAGCCCCTCAAGCGCGAAGTGCTCGCATACCATGGGGACTATTATGGTATCGCTGGCGATCATTGCGTTGGTCGCGAGTATGCCGAGCGAGGGCAGGCAGTCCAGCAGGATAATATCGTACTCGTCCTTTATCTGGAGCACTACCTTTCTCAGCTGCGAAACATTTCCCTTTTGTCCCGCAAGCTCCTGCTCCGCCTTGCAGAGCTCGTTTGTGGCGGGCATTATCCACACGTTTTTATAGCGTGTTTCGATGATTGCTTCCTGTGGGCGGTTTTTTCCCATTATCACTTCATATGTAGTCACATCGAGAGTTTTCTTTTTTATACCGTAGCCCGTTGTGGCGTTTCCCTGCGGGTCAAAGTCGATCAGCAGGACTTTTTTGCCCATCATTCCCAGTCCAGCCGCGACGTTCACGGAGGTCGTGGTTTTGCCGACGCCGCCCTTCTGGTTCACTACGCCTATAACTATTCCCATTTTTCGATCCCTTTCTTTCTTTTTCCTTTTTTATAGTATTATATCACACTTTATTTAAAAAATAAACCCCTTTTATAAAAAATGTTTCACGTGAAACAAATTTTCGACGTTTTTGCCGAAAATGTTTCACGTGAAACATTTTTATTAGTCAATGGGGATCGGGAATTTTATTATGTATTCATAGTAGGTATCGGATTTATTTGTTACTGTTTCGCAGGGAATATCCGACTCCTTCATTCGCTTAATAAGTTGATTTATAGAGTTCATATAAAGGCGCGGGGCAGTTGGAAAAGGATTCTTGGGCTTCTTCTTTTTCTCGGATTTTCGGTTGATCTCCTTGCCCGCCAGAACGTCATTTACCAGCTTTTCCGTTTGATCGAGATTTAATCTTCCCGCGACAACCCTTTCAAGCACGGTCATTCTTATATGCGGCTCGGGTATCCTTATCAGAGCGCGAGCCTGTCGCTCGGAAAGATTTCCGTTTATCAGCAGAGTTCTTTCCGTGTCGGTAAACCGCAGCAGCCGCAGCTTATTCGCCACGGTTGACTGAGCCTTTCCCAGACGTTCCGCGGCGACCTCCTGCGTAATCCCGTATACGGAGATCAGCTTTTCCATCGCGAGAGCTTCCTCAAAATAGCTGAGGTCCTTACGCTGAATATTTTCGATCAGAGCAAGCACGGCGGACTGCTCATCGTCAACGCTCATAATTATACAAGGCACCTCCGCCATGCCGACAAGCTTTGCGGCTCTTGCGCGCCTTTCCCCGCTGATTATTTCGTACAGCGCCCCTGTCCGCCTTACGCAGATCGGCTGCAATATTCCGTTTTCCCGTATGCTTTCGGCGAGGGATTTTATCGCCGCGTCATTAAAATCAATGCGGGGCTGTGATTTATTAGGTTGGAGCGCGGAAAGCTCCAGCATTACCACTTTCCCGACTTCCTTTTCCCGTGGTTTGAATATTCCGTTCATATTATGATCCTTTCTGTCATGGAACGCCCCGAAAAGCATTCCCTTTTTGAATTACATTATAACATTGATTGGAAATAATATCCACAATAAATTATCGCATTTCCCGACGGCATAGCTCCCACAACGACAGAAAAAGCCGCGTTAAAGCGGCTTTTTTGAAATATTCGCGGTGCTTCGGGGATATTTTGTCGGAGTCTGCGATATTTTTTTAACCAGAACCAGCCGCCTGTCATCGCCGTTCGGGAGCTTGTAGTCGGTGATACTTTCGATCTTCCCGCCAAGCAGCATAACGGCGTTTTCGGCGGCGGAAATATCCTCATTCACGGATTTGAGCGCCGCAAAATATCCTCCGGTCTTAACAAAGGGAATACAATATTCCGAAAGAACCGGCATAGCGGAAACCGCGCGCGCTGTGGAAAAAATGTACTGCTCGCGCCTCGCTTTTCCAAGCTCCTCGCTCCTCGCATGAATTATCTCGGCTTTCACACCGATCTTTTCACACACCTTTTCAAGATAAACGCAGCGCTTTTGCAGGCTGTCGCAGAGAGTTCCTTTCAGATCGGGACGGTATATCAGAAGCGGCAGAGCGGGAAAACCCGCTCCCGTTCCCACGTCGATAAACCGCGCACTCTCCGGAATATCAAACATAGTAAAGGGCAATACGCTGTCAATAAAATGCTTTACGATCACCTCCTCAAATTCGGTTATCGAGGTGAGATTCACATTTTTGTTGTACTCCTCCATAAACTCAAACAGATCAAAAAATTGACCCGCCTGAAGCTCATTTACAGAGATACCGGCTTCATCAAAGCTCCGCATAATATGCTCAATTTTATTTTGCTTGTCCACCGCTCTCCCCCTTTCCCGCAAGCCAGATAAGCAGCACGGACACGTCCGCGGGATTAACTCCGGAAATTCTCCCCGCCTGTCCGACGTTCAGCGGCTTGTGCTTGTTCAGCTTTTCCTGCGCTTCAAGGCGCAAGCCCTTTATGGTCGTATAGTCTATATTTTCGGGGAGCTTTTTCTCCTCCAGCCTGCGCATTTTTTCGATCTGCTCCTGCTGGATCTTGATATACCCCGAATATTTCAGCTCGATCTCCAGCTTGTTCACCAGCGAATATTTCAGCGCGGGTCGCTCGGTATCAATTCCCGCAAAATCGGTGTAGCTGAGTTGCGGGCGTTTCAGAAGCTCAATGAGCCTTATTCCCGCGGTTATGGGGGTAGTTCCCTTTTCCGCCAGCAGCCTGTTTACCTCCTCCGTCGGGTGTATTGTCACGGTTTTGATACGCTCCAGCTCCGCCGAGATAAGCGCGCACTCATTTTTGAATTTATCGTAACGCTCCTGTGAGACAAGCCCTATCTCATACCCGACCGGCAGCAGTCTGTCCGCCGCGTTATCCTGGCGAAGTATCAGGCGGTACTCGCTGCGCGAGGTCATCATTCTGTAAGGCTCGGAGCAGCCCTTTGTAACAAGGTCGTCGATAAGCGTTCCGATATAGCTTGATGCGCGGTCAAGTATAAGCGGCTCTCTGCCCTTTATCTTCAAAGCCGCGTTGATACCCGCCACTATCCCCTGCGCCGCGGCCTCCTCATAGCCGCTGGTGCAGTTGAACTGCCCCGCGCCGTACAGTCCGCTTATTTTTTTAAATTCCAGCGTAGGCAAAAGCTCCAACGGGTCGCAGCAGTCGTATTCGATAGCATAGGCGGGGCGCATTATCTCCACATTTTCAAGTCCCTTGATAGTGCGGAGAAATTTTAGCTGAACGTCCTCCGGCAGCGACGAGGACATTCCCTGCAAATAATATTCGTCCGTATCAAGACCCATAGGCTCGACAAAAAGCTGATGGCGCTCCTTATCCTTAAAGCGGACTATCTTGTCCTCAATGCTGGGGCAATAGCGCGGTCCGATACCCTCAATTCTCCCTGAATAAAGCGGCGAACGGTGCAGATTTTCCAGAATGACCCTGTGGGTCTCCGCGTTGGTGTAGGTGACGTAGCAGTCGACCTTGTTTTCCATATGCTCCTCATTATCAAAGGCAAAGGGCATAATATCCGTATCGCCCTCCTGCTTCTCCATAACGGAAAAATCAATGGAGCGCCTGTGCACCCGCGCGGGCGTTCCCGTCTTAAAGCGCCGCATTGATACACCGAGCACTTTCAGACATTCCGTAAGCTCGGTCGATGGCAGAACGTTGTCGGGACCGCCCGTGTAGCTCAACTCACCTATATGTATTTTTCCGTTAAGATAAGTTCCCGTGGTGATAATCGCGGCTTTTACCGGATAGACCGCTCCCAGCTTAGTCACAACAGCCTTTATTTTGTTATCCTCAACCTCGACCGCGGTGACCTCTGCCTGCTTTATAAAAAGATTCGGGGTATTTTCAAGAATGTGTTTCATATAGGTGTGATATTTCACGCGGTCGCTCTGCACCCTAAGGCTGTGAACAGCGGGACCCTTTCCCCTGTTCAGTATGCGGGACTGGATAAATGTAGCGTCCGCCGCTCTCCCCATCTCTCCCCCGAGGGAATCTATCTCGCAAACGATCTGCCCCTTTGCCGAGCCGCCGATACATGGATTACAGGGCATATTCGCGATACAATCCAGCGACAAAGTAAAAATCACAGTCTTAAGCCCCAGCCGAGCCGCCGCCAGAGCAGCCTCGCAGCCCGCGTGCCCCGCGCCTATGACTGCCACGTCATATTCTTCAAGCGTATACATCTAAAATTCCTTTCGATTGTTTCACGTGAAACATTACAGAGGTGTTACGACAATCAAACCCTCAAACACAACAGGCTGACCGTCAAAATAACCCATCAATCTGTTCATTATGTCTTCATCATTTAATATTTCATCAGTCAGCTGAATAGAAACGCAATTACTTTCGCCATCATCCGGTATTGAATTAAATGTATCAATTTCGGGAAAATCCCTTTCGATCATTTCCCGAAAACTATCGGAAAAAGCGCTCAACTCATATGCACTGTATTTAACATACCTTAATTCCACACAATCAAATTCGGAAAGCAGAAAATCAAAATAATCGGTATCGGATGTAATATTTATAATAAGTGTTTCCTTATCGTCACTGAGATAATCTCCGCCATAACATCCGGGATAAACAACTCTGTTATTTTTTTCAAAGTGTTCAAAAAGAGCATATCTTGCTCTCTGAGCATCAGTAAGATCTTCGCTGTAATAATCACTATGCGGCAGAAAACCCGCCAACAAAAGCAGTAAAGAAATAATAATTTTCATTTCATACCCTCACAAAATTTTGCCCGAACCTCCGCTCGGGCAAAATGAAATTATTACTCGGTATCGCTATTATCGGAGTTATCCTCGTTATCCTCATCTTCCGCGTCCTCGGGAGCTTCCTCCGGCTCGATGACCTCCGACTGCTCCTCCGCGAGAGAAGCCGCGATCTCCTCATCGGAAGCATTCTCCACCTCCGAGGTCTCTTCCTCCTCGTCATGCTGAGTACGGCTGAACGAAGCAACCCTGTCGTCAGCGCCGAGCCGCATTACGCGAACGCCCGAAGCTGGTCTGCCCATATTGCGCAGATCGTTTGCGCGTATTCTTATGATAACGCCGTCCGCGCTTATCAGAATAACGTCGTCGTCCGTTCCGAGAGTTCTTATGCCGCAGACGTATCCCTTTTCGTCGCTTACGGGATAGTTTTTCAGACCCAGACCGCCGCGCTTCTGCATACGGTAGCTTGAAACAGCGCAGCGCCGTCCCATTCCCTTGTCGGTAACGGTGAGAATAGAAGCGTTGTCGTCAAATATCTTGGTAGCTCCCACAACATAATCGCCGTCGCGGAACTTTATAGCCCTTACTCCCCGCGCAGTCCTGCCGAGCGGACGCGCGTCATGCTCGTCAAAACGGATAGCCGCGCCATTCCTTGTGGCGATAAGCACGGAGCAGTCGCCCTCCGTAAGGAAAGCCGCCGCGATCTCGTCGCCGTCCACAAGATTTATAGCCCTCAAGCCCATCTTGCGCACGTTCTTGTATTCCGACAGCTTTGTGCGCTTGATAAGCCCGTTTTTGGTTATGCATATAAAATATTTATTGTCCGCGAAGTCCATCGTGGTCATCATCGCCGCGACGCGCTCACCCTCCGCGAGACGCAGAAGATTTACTATGTTCATACCGCGGGACTGCTTGCTGCCCTCGGGTATCTCGTAGCACTTCATGCGGAACATATTCCCCATATTCGTGATATAGAGAATATTCTCATGAGAGGAGGCGATAAACATATTGTCCACAAAATCCTCTTCGCGCTGCTTCATGCCCGAAACGCCCTTGCCGCCGCGCTTCTGGATATTGTAGACCTCCACGGGCTGGCGCTTGATGTAGCCGATGTTGGTGAATGTGACAACGCAGTCCTCCTCGGGGATAAGATCCTCGATATCCACCTCGCCGCTTACCGGCTCAATAGAGGTCCTTCTTTCGTCGCCGTATTTTTTCTTGATAACAAGCAGCTCCTCGCCGATCTGGTGCAGCAGCTTGTTGTCGTCCTCCAGCAGCGAGGTAAGCTCGGCGATAAGTGCGCGCTTTTCAAGGAGCTCGTCCTCGACCTTGCTTTTCTCCATACCGGTAAGAGCTCCCAGCGTCATTTTAACGATAGCGTCCGCCTGTACCTCGGTGAGGGAGTAGGTGGAAGTACCGAAAATACCCGTCTGCGAAACGTCAATATTCTTAAAGCGCTCGATAAGGCGCTCCTTGCCCTCCGGGATATTCTTACTGGAACGCAGTATAGCTATTACCTCGTCGATAAAGTCGATAGCCAGCAGCAGACCCTCAAGGATATGCTCACGCTCCTTAGCCTTGTCAAGATCGTATTTAGTGCGGCGCGTTACAACGTCCATCTGATGGTCGAGGTACTTACGCAGCATATCTCTCAGAGTGAGTATTTTAGGCTCGCCGTTCACCAGCGAGAGCATGATAACTCCAACCGTGTCCTGGAGCTGAGTATAGGTATACAGTTTGTTGAGCACGACGTTCGCGTTTGCGTCGCGCTTAAGCTCAATGACAACGCGCATTCCGTTTCTGTCGGACTCGTCGCGCAGCGTGGAGATACCGTCAATGCGCTTGTCGCGGCTGAGGTCGGCAATGCTTTGCAGCAGCCGCGCCTTGTTTACCATATAGGGTATCTCGTCAATGATAATGCGTGTGTGGTTGCTCTCCTCCACGATATTCGCCCTGCCGCGGAGAATGATCTTTCCCCTGCCGGTAAAATAAGCGGAGCGGATACCGCTGTAACCCATAATGATACCACCCGTTGGGAAATCGGGACCCTGGATACAGGTCATCAGCTCCTCAATAGTCACCTCGGGGTTATCTATCATCATTATCAACGCGTCGACGACCTCTCTGAGATTATGAGGGGGGATATTGGTAGCCATACCTACGGCGATACCGTTGCTTCCGTTCACAAGAAGATTGGGGAATCTCGACGGCAGCACGACAGGCTCAAGCAGCTTATCGTCATAGTTGGTGGTGAAATCCACGACCTTTTTGCCGATATCCTGCGTCATCTCATTTGACATCTTCGCGAGCCTTGCCTCGGTATAACGGTAAGCGGCAGGCGGATCTCCGTCCACCGAGCCGAAGTTGCCGTGACCGTCGATCAGCGGATAACGCAGCGAGAAATCCTGCGCGAGTCTTACCAGCGCGTCATATACGGAAGCGTCGCCGTGAGGGTGATATTTACCGAGAACCTCTCCGACGGTATACGCGCACTTTCTGAAGGGCTTGTCCGAGGTATTTCCCGCCTCGTTCATAGTATAAATGATACGGCGGTGAACGGGCTTAAGACCGTCCCTTACATCGGGCAGCGCTCTCGAAGTGATAACCGACATCGAGTATTCGATAAACGACCTTTTCATTGTGTCCTCAAGGTCAACATTATGGAGCTTTTCCAAGCTGAAATCTATATCCATTTTTCCTCCAGATTTAAATGGGAATTTCAAAATTTTGCCATTACGGCAAAATGAGCGACTTTTTGAAATTCTGATGCGTATGATTTATGTTGCAATAGATTTATACAGACCTGTATTACTGATCCAGCTTTTCGGTCAGTATTTTTCTTACCGTGTCCTCCTGCTGAGCCGTAAGGCAGCGCTTGGGGAAGCAGTATATCTGCCGCCTGTTGAAGATAAGAAGCAGCGACTCGTCGTTTTCATCAAAATTCAGAAGATCGGTCCCGAAAATAAAAACGCTCTTAAGCGGCGAGATTATCTCCTCGTCCGCCTTTTCGTCGATTTTCAGCTCGACCTCGTTCGTCTTGGGCTTTATAATAGTTTCAAGCTCTATTTTATCATCAAATATCGAGCAGGTGTATTCCTCGGGGTCCATATCCTTAAGCGCTTCGATGGTCTTGCTGCGCGTGCGCTTCTTGTCCGTCGCGCTGTAAAACAATCCCAACAGGCAGAACATCAGCGCCACGCAGGAAAAAACGACCGACGATCCCGTAACGATATTTATCACTATCGCCACAACTATCGCGACCGAAAGCAGCGAATAGGAAATTATCGAGAACAGACCGCGCTTGCTTGCGAAATGCCGCTGAAATGTTTTCATCGCGCTGTCTATCTCCTCTAAATTATTATCATAGCTGAAGCTCACCAGAGCGCTTTTAGGCTCTCCCTGAAGCTCCCCCAGATCGGGCAAAAGACCGTTAGAAATATTAACCCCCCCTATCAATTTATGTTGACAATAATTAAATGATTTAAATGGGAATTTCAAAATTTCGCCACCACTGCTCCGCTCCACTTCGTTCCGCTTTGCAGCGCTGGCGAAACCGTGCAGAATTTTGCCTTTAAGGCAAAATTTGCACTTTTTGAAATTCCGATGCGTATTTTTTATGTGACATATCAAATATCAAGATTGACCGCGAGCTTAGCGTTCTGCTCGATAAATTCACGCCGCGGCTCGACCTTGTCACCCATAAGGATAGTCATGATCTCGTCCGCCTTAGCCGCGTCCTCAACGCTTACGCGCAGCATGGTGCGGGTCTCGGGATTCATGGTGGTCTCCCAGAGCTGATCGGGGTCCATCTCACCAAGACCCTTGTACCGCTGAACGTCCGTCTTGCCGCCGTCCGCGCCGAGCTCCGCAAGGAACTCGTCGCGTTCCTCGTCCGAGTAGGCATACCTCACCTGCTTGCCGCGTGACACCTTGAACAGCGGCGGCTGGGCGATATAAACGTGACCCTCCTCCAGCAGCGGCTTCATAAAGCGGAAGAAGAACGTCAGCATAAGCGTTCTGATATGCGCGCCGTCAACGTCGGCATCTGCCATGATTATAACACGCCCGTAGCGCAGCCGCGAAATATCGAAATCCTCTGCGATACCCGTACCGAGCGCCTTTACGACCGGCAGCAGCTTATCGTTATTATAAACCTTGTCCGCGCGCGCCTTTTCAACGTTGAGCATTTTTCCCCAAAGAGAAAGAATAGCCTGAAAGCGCCTGTCGCGCCCACTCTTTGCCGAACCTCCCGCCGAATCTCCCTCGACGATATATATCTCGGTGACCGCGGGGTCGCTCTCGGAGCAGTCCGCCAGCTTACCCGGCAGACCGTTGCTGTCCATTATCGACTTGCGCTTAGCCTCCATAGCCTTTTTAGCCGCGTCGCGGGCAGCCTGGGAGTTAAGAGCCTTGTTCATTATGATCTGAGCGGTCTCGGGGTGCTCCTCAAAATAATAGGTAAGCTGCTCCGTCGCGATCTTATAGACCACGGGCTGCACCTCGGGATTGCCGAGCTTGCCCTTTGTCTGCCCCTCAAACTCGCACTCGGGAAGCTTGACGGAAATAATGCAGTTTATGGCTTCTCTTATAGCTTCGCCGCTCAGACTGGTAAAGGGCTTTTCCTCCTCGCCCTTTTTGCCCGTCTTTTTCTTGGTCTTATTCTTATCGTTGGCTTCCTTATAAGCCTTGGTGTAGTCGTTTATTACCTTGCTTAAGGCTCTCTTCAAGCCCAGCTCGTGCATACCGCCCTCGCCGGTGTGGATATTGTTCGCGAACGAACGGAACACCTCGCTGTTGAAATCGGTGGTATACTGAAAAGCTATCTCAACATTGATATTGTCGAGAGTTCCCTCAAGATAAATAATATCGGGGTGGAGCACGTCCGCGCCGCGCTTTTCGTTGAGCCATTCAATATAGCTGCATATACCGCCCTCAAACTGCATTACCTCGTTTACGGGGTTATTCTCGTCCCGCAGGTCGTGCAGAGAAATCTTAAGTCCCGCGTTCAGAAAAGCCTGCTCGCGCATTCTCTCCTGAATTATATCATAGCTGAACACAGTGGTATGAAATATCTCGCCGTCGGGCTTGAACGTTACCTGTGTACCGGTATGGTCGGTCTCGCCGATTATTTTTATCGGCTCTGTATATTCGCCACGGTCAAAATGCTGAAAATGAACATTTTTCCCGTCATGTATCTCGATCTCCAGCCATTCCGAAAGAGCGTTCACGACCGACGCTCCCACGCCGTGCAGACCGCCCGACACCTTATATCCGCCGCCGCCGAATTTTCCTCCCGCGTGCAGCACGGTATAGACCAGCGTCGCCGCGGATATCCCCTCGGCGTGATTGATATCCGTAGGCACGCCGCGCCCGTTGTCTATTACCCGAATAACGTCCCCGGGCAGAATAGCCACGTCTATTTCGGTGCAGTATCCCGCCAGAGCCTCGTCGATAGCGTTATCCACAATCTCATACACCAGATGGTGCAGACCGCCCTCGCCGGTCGACCCGATATACATACCCGGACGCTTCCTTACCGGATCAAGACCCTTAAGCACCTGTATATCATCGGCGCCGTAATTAACGTCTAAGTTTTCGTTTTCAGCCATCTTTTATCCTCCTGATCTTAAAAATTTTTCCGCGCCGGAGAACTTCGTTCGCCTACCGCGCTGTGAAAGCTCCGCATTCGCTGCGCTTTCACGGCTTGTTGCGGAAAAATTTGCTGCGTGGACGTTATGCTGCTCTATCCGCAATTCACTTTTTCTTATGATCTATCGCATAAATAACAAACGCTCCCATTGTCGCCACGGCAAGAACAACACTGAAATTTCCGTCTAACCCGATATTGCTGTCGATCAACATTCCCACAATACCCAGTATTATGGTAGCTATAAAAGCTTCCACGGCAATACGCATTTGTTCTCACCCCTTATTTTAATTTAAAATTTTCCGCGAAACGTCTCGGGCTCTCGCGAAAAATTTCCTGCATCAATATTGCGTTGCGATAACTTTTTATACGATCCGTCTGTTTTTCGCCTACTTTATTATTATACCATATTTAAGCAAAAATTTCAAGCATTTTAACACATAAAACCTAATTAAAATGCTGTTTTGACGACATTTTTTTTCTCCCGCGCCTGTTTATCGTGGCGTTGGAAACATTGGAAATATATGTTTTTTTCTCGCACACAACAAACGATTTCGGCAGATCGGTCATATTCTCCGTAACGTTGACAACTATACCCTTTTTCTGACAAAAATTAAGATACTCCGCAGTCGTTCGGCTGACGGAGCATTCCTCTATATCAAAAATACCTATCACATCATCTGCGTACACGGTAGTATCTCCGCCGAGATAAAGAAAATTTTTCATGATAATTTATTCACCTATCCGTATCAGTCTGTATAAGTGTTGACGAGAAGCAAATGATTTAAATGGGAATTTCAAAATTCCGCCACCACTGCTCCGCTCACTTCGTTCGCTTTGCAGCGCTGGCGGAACCGCGCAGCATTTTGCCCTTAAGGCAAAATGCGCACTTTTTGAAATTCGGCAGCTTTGACTTTATGTTGCTGTACTTTTTACAACTTGGTAAAGCTCCCGCCCTCGGTCCTCCAGGCGCTGCCGCCCGAAAGCGAGGACAGGTCCTCAATATTACAGCAGGTTATAAATACCTGTGATTTTTCTATATTGTTAAGAATATAATTGCGGCGCACATAGTCCAGCTCGCTTAAAATATCGTCAAGAATAACCACGGGACAGGTCTTGTTTTTGCGCCGTATTATTTCCGCCTCCGACAGCTTGAGAGCGAGCGCCGCGCTTCTGAACTGCCCCTGCGAAGCGTAGTCGCGCGCAGGCATTCCGTTGATGTAAAAGCCCACGTCGTCGCGGTGAACTCCCACGGCAGTGTATTTCAGCTTCAATTCGGACTCCAGATTTTTCTCCAGCTCATCGACATATATATTATACAGATTGTTTACATCATCAAAATCTATTCTCTCGGTTTTGAAAACAGAGCTGATATATTCCATTTCCAGCCGTTCCGCGCCCTCGGTGATCTCCGAATATATCTCGGGCGTATACTCCTTTAAAAACGCGAAATACTTCAGCCTGCCATAGGTGACGTTGACCCCCTCGCAGGCAAGCACGTCGTTCCACGGCGCGAGCTGCGCGGAGATATCTCTCATATCCCCCATATCCGCTTTGGAAAACGCGAGGATATTATTGCGCTGTTTTAACCCTTTGTTATATCGTGACAGCTTTTTGAGATGGGTCTTTGTCTGCATTACGGCTACGTCGTCGAGATAGCTGCGGCGCAGCTCCGGCGCTCCCTTTATAAGATTGAGGTGTTCGGGTATAAAAACGACATATTTTAACACACCGTATAATTCCGCCGCGTCGTTCATTTTCAAGCCGTTGTATTTTACCGTTAAAATATTATTACTGATCGTATATTCCACGACATTTTCACGCTCGGTATTATCCTCCCTGAAATAAAGACGAATAATAACCTCCGCCTTGGGATCGTCGGCGGGAATATACTGGCTGAAGCGGACATGACGAAAGCTGCCTCCCAGGCAGACCGAAACAGCCTCCATCAAATTTGTCTTGCCCTGTGCGTTTTTTCCGACAAACAGGTTGAGCTTCTTGTCAAAGCAAAGCTCCGCCTCTTTTATATTACGGAAATTCCGTATATAAATTTTGGTAATATACATCGGCGATACGATCACTCCGCGGGAGTTTCTGCGTTTTCCTCTGCCGCAGCCTCGTCGTAGACTATCTTGTACTTCTTGTTTTTAAATTCGATTATATCGCCCGGCTTAATCTTTTTACCCCTCTTGGTGCAGTAATCGCCGTTTACGTTAAATTCCCCCAGGTCTATCAGAATCTTTGCCTTAGCGCCGGTCTCCGCAAGACCCGCGAACTTCACAAGCTGATCCAGCTTGATAAAAGGGGTAACAATTCTTATCTCGTCCATCTTGTTTCCTTTCTTTCACACAATTTCAGCCAATCTGTCATACCGACAGATAATGATTTAAATGAGAATTTCAAAATTTTGTCTGATTGCACTTTTTGAAATTCCGATGCAGCAACATCACGCTGCATTAACTTTTTATTTTAACCTCATCGGCAGCAGCAGGAACGTAAACTCCCTGCCCTGCGGAGGAACAATAATGATAGGCGCGACCGCGGACGCGGTAAGTATTATTTTCGCGCAGTCCGTATCGCAGGCTTTGAACGCGTCCAGAAGATACTTAGCGTTAAAGCCGATGGAAATAGGCTCTCCGTTATACTTAATGTTGATTTTATCGTTGATTTTACCGAGAGCAGTAGTACAGCTCATAGCCAACGTATCCCCGTTGAACTCGCAGCGAATGGGACACTTGTTCTTTTCGTTTATAATAAGCATGGAGCGATCCAGCATCTCGATTATCTCGCGGCAGTTGACCTCCGCGGTTATCGACTCGTCGCACTCCAGGTGTTTTTTGTAGGGAATAAACTCGCCGTCGATAAGGCGGGATATCATCGTATAGCTCTCAACATTAAAGGATATCTGATTTTTATCTATACTTAAAGTAACATTTTTATCATTGTCGTCCGAAAGTATAGAAACCAGCTCCTCAAGCGTTTTCACCGGAACTATAAATTCAAGATCATCATAGGTAAGCGGCTCCTGGCGCAGAGCTATTCTGATACCGTCCACCGCCACAACGTTCAGCACGTTGTCCTTTATCTCAAATTTGCAGCCCATAAGCGCGGGCTTTGTATCGGTAACGGCGCAGGCATATTTTGTCTGGAGTATCATGCTCTTCATGGTTTTCTGCGGAACAGAAAATCCCGTCGCGGGGTTTACCTGGGGGACTACGGGGTACTCGTCCGCGCTCATGCACATAACGGAAAACTCCGCGTTTCCTCCCCTTATCTCCGCCGCCTTGGACTCGCCCACGCTGAACGAAATCTCTCCCGAGGGCATCTTCCTTATAATATCCCCCGCCATTTTCGCGTTGATAACGGTGCTGCCGTTTTCCGCTCCGTTTACCTCCAGGGTAGTCCTTATTCCTATATCAAGATTATATCCCGTGACCGTCAGAACGTTTCCCTCAAGCTCCATCAGAACGCCCTCCAGCGAAGCTATGGTGGATTTTGAAGCCGCGGCTCTCGCGGTTATCTGTACGGCATTGAGTATGCTTTCCTTGGGGCAGCTGAATTTCATAACGAAATCCCCTTTCAAAAAATAAAAATAAATAAATTTATAATAACAATAATAAGGGCGGTTAAATCTGTTAAATCCGAAATATTTCCTTTTATAAAGCCCTTTATCCGCCGAAATTTTTTAACATGCGGACGTTGATAAAAAAATCAAATTGTTAAAACTTGCTGATTTTTCAACCGATCGTTGAATGATCGTAAAACAATGTTGAAAAAAGCGTTAAAATATCAAGAATTAAATTGCCGTTTTGAGTTGTTATGTGGCTGAATAATGTTGACGAGGAGTAAATGATTTAAATGGGAATTTCAAAATTTCGACTAATCATACTCCGCTCCGTCTCGCTTCGCTCAACTGCGCTACGCATGCTTAGTCGAAACCGTGCAGCATTTGCCGTTAAGGCAAATGCGCACTTTTTGAAATTCCGATGCGGTGGGTTTTTGTTGATTTTTTTGAATGACCCTTAATACGCGGGCGGATTGTGGCTCGGATTTTAATGTCCGTTTATGCGCGGGAATTATGTTGATCTTTGCTAGCGTCCCTTTACTGCGTCAACATCATGTTACCGATCACTGATTAGCCTTGATATTCTTAATAAGATCATCAATGACCGACTTAAGACTGCTGTCTGTCTCAATATTATTCTTGATATTCTTTATAGCATAAACCACGGTGGAGTGATCCCGCCCGTTGAACTCCTGCCCTATAGAATCATAGGACATTCCCGTTACCTCCTGGATAACATATATAGCCACCTTTCTGGCATAGGAAATATTGGACGCGCGCTTCTGGGAGCGCATTTCCTCGGGAGTCACATTATATATCCGCCCGACCTCGCTTATGATCTTTTCCACGGTCACGGGGATAGGCTGATGATCCGAAACTATATCCTTTATAACATTCTGCGCCACCGTGATGGTTGGCTTCACCTGGGAGACCGTATACAGAGCGTTCAGCTTTGTAACTACGCCCTCAATCTGACGGATATTCGACTTGAGCTTGGTCGCGATATAGTCCGTAACATCATCTGGAATAATAAAATTAAGAAGCTCCGCCTTGCGCCTTATTATAGCGAGCCTTGTTTCATACTCCGGCGCCTTTACGTCCGCGGCAAGCCCCGAAGCGAAGCGTGTCTTTAGCCTGTCCGAAATGGACTTTATCTCCTTTGCGGGACGGTCCGAGGTCAGAACTATGACCTTATTCTGTTTATACAGTTCGTTGAATATATGGAAAAATTTCTCCTCCGTCTGCTCCTTGCCCGCGATAAACTGGATATCGTCGATAAGCAGCGCGTCGGCGCTCCTGTACTTTTCGTCAAAGGATTCCACGTCGTTAGTGGAAATTGAGTGCAGGAACTCGTTTGTAAATGTCTCAGCCGGTATATATATAATATGTATACCGGGATAATTTTTTTCCATCTCATGCTGGATAGCCGACAGCAGGTGGGTCTTGCCCAGACCCGAATCCCCGTAAATAAACAGCGGGTTATACTTGTCATGCTGCTTTTTAGATACCGCCTTAGCCGCGGCAAAGGCGAGATTGTTGGAGGGTCCCACAATAAAATTATCAAAGGTATATGTAATACTTTTGTCAATAATATCGATTTTATTGTATATTTCGTCATTATTCATGATATCGGCAACAGCGGGCTTGGGCGAGGAAACGTCGCTGACGATGATCTCAACGTTTATAGGCACGCCTAGGATATTTCTGAATTGCTCCTCCAGCTTTTCAAGATAGAAATCCTTGATAGTATCACGTTTAAATTCAACGTCGGTAGCAAGCGTGACCTTATTTCCGTCCATACGGACAGGAACGAGCTGGTCCAGCCAGAGCTCCCGCGCGGAGTCGGATATATTATAAGCGTCCACGCAGTTTTCCACCACGATCTTATATATATCGGATAGAGAAGTCAGAGAATTCATAATTTATTTCACCGTTTCCATATTTTCATCAACGCTTGTCCGAAACTTAAATTTAATACAAAACATAAAATCAAACACCACGTTTAAAATCAAAGCTATATATTAAATAATACCATAAAATAAGAAATTTTTCAAGCACAAATAATTCCAAATTCTGTCCTTTATTCTGTGTATTTTAGACAAAAAAGTATGACAAAATTGTAACTATCGGCGTTTTTATCATTTTTTGATTTAAAGAATGCTTTATTTGGTAAAAAATACAAAAATTTTTTTTTACATAAATAATTTTAGGTCGACTTATTATTATAGTGTTAA
>CAZKJC010000014.1:0-18638 GCA_964552995.1 uncultured Ruminococcus sp. | reverse complement strand
GGTAGTGCAGGTTTCCGCAAAAGAGGGCAAGGTCATCGTCGTGGGCGTTAACATGGTAACAAAGCATGTTAAGCCCAAGCAGGCAGGTCAGCTCGGCGGCAGGATCCAGGCGGAGGGCGCTATGTACGCCTGCAAGGTAATGCTGGTTTGCCCCAAGTGCGACAAGACCACCAGAGTCGCTCACAAGATCCAGGACGGCAAGAAGATCAGAGTATGCAAGCACTGCGGCGCGGAGCTTAAGTACTGATATCGCTTTGAGATCGGTCGGATACAAGCAATGGGACGGTGTTGAAAAATGACGCTGCGCGCGTTATTCACGACACACGCATTAAAATCCGGCTGTCAGATAGGAGAAATAACAATGGCTAGAATGAAGGATTTCTACAAAGAATCCGTTGCTCCCGCGCTTTTCAAGAAGTTCGGCTACAAGTCTGTTATGCAGACCCCGAAGCTTGACAAGATCGTAGTCAATGTAGGCTGCGGCGAGGCTAAGGAGAACGCGAAGATAATAGAGAACGTTTCAAATGAGCTTGCGGCGATCACGGGACAGAAGCCCGTTCCCTGCCGCGCTAAGAAGTCGGTTGCGAACTTCAAGCTCAGAGAGGGTCAGGTCATCGGCGTAAAGGTAACACTGCGCGGCGAGATCATGTACGAGTTCCTCGACAGACTCTTCAACGTTGCTCTTCCCCGTGTACGCGACTTCAGAGGTATCAACCCCAATTCTTTCGACGGCAGAGGAAACTATTCCATGGGTCTTAAGGAGCAGCTGATATTCCCCGAGATCGAGTACGATAAGATCGATGCGGTACGCGGTATGGATATCAACTTTATCACCACCGCTAAGACCGACGAAGAAGCCAGAGAGCTGCTCACTCTTATGGGCGCTCCCTTTGAGAAGTAAAGAAAGGACGCAGTATCGGTTATGGCAAAGAAGTCATTAAAAGCAAAGCAGCAGAGAGCGCCTAAGTTCTCTACCCGCGCTTATAACAGATGCAAGCTCTGCGGCAGACCTCATGCGTACCTGCGCAAGTTCGGCATTTGCAGAATCTGCTTCAGAGAGCTTGCTTACAAGGGTCAGATTCCCGGCGTTAAGAAGGCAAGCTGGTGATGGCAGTGTATAGTTGACAGTGGACAGTGTACAGTTAATGTGCCGCCTGCGGCGGCGGATTAAAATAACGCGGCGAAGCCGCGCTCAATAACTGTCAACTATCAACTTTCAACTGTCAATTGTAACGTTTCCCTTGCCGGGCGGGTTTTTGAAGAGAATAAAGCCCGGCTCAATATAGCCCCCCCTGGGGGCAAATAATGATAGTACGACGGGCAATCGGTTCCGTAACGGCTTTCGTAATAGGAGGTAAATGAATGCAGATCACTGATACTATCGCGGATATGCTGACGAGAATTCGTAACGCAAACTCTGCAAAGCATCCTTCTGTTGATGTTCCTGCTTCCAACGTTAAAAAGCAGATCGCCCAGATCCTTCTGGACGAGGGTTACATCAAGGCCTTCAAGGTCATTGATGACAACAAGCAGGGTATCATCAGAGTGACTCTCAAGTACACAGACACCAAGGCGCAGGTGATCACCGGCTTACGCCGCGTATCCAAGCCCGGTCTGCGGATCTACTCAAACTGCAAGGATATGCCTAAGGTAATGAAGGGGCTCGGTATCGCTATCGTGTCCACCTCTAAGGGCATCATGACCGACAAGAAGGCTCGCGAGCTCAACGTCGGCGGCGAAGTTCTTGCGTTTATCTGGTAATAAGGAGGAATAGTAATATGTCCAGAATCGGTAAAAAGCCTATTACTGTTCCCGCAGGCGTTGATGTAAAAATTGACGGCTCTGTTGTTACGGTAAAGGGTCCTAAGGGTTCCCTCACAAAGGAATTCAACAACATTATATCCATTAAGCAGGAGGGCAGCGAGATAATCGTAAGCCGTCCCGATGACGAGAACATCAGCAAGTCGCTCCACGGTCTGACGAGAACGCTTATCAACAACATGGTAGTAGGCGTTACGGAGGGCTTCAAGAAGGAGCTTGAGATCAACGGCGTCGGCTTCAGATGCCAGAAGACCGGCAAGGACGTTGTGATGAATCTCGGCTTCTCTCACCAGGTAACCGTTTCGGATACCGACGACGTAAAGCTGGAGGTTCCCGCTCCCAACAAGATCATTGTTACGGGTATCGACAAGCAGAAGGTAGGACAGTATGCTTCCGAGATCAGAGGCAAGCGTCCCCCCGAGCCTTACAAGGGCAAGGGTATCAAGTACGTCGACGAGGTTATCCGCCGCAAGGAAGGTAAAGCGGGTAAGGGTAAGAAGTAAACCCCGATATGAAAGGACTGAAACGAAATGGTTAAAATCATTGATAAAAACAAGAGCAGACTGCGCCGTCACAAGCGCGTCCGCGGAAAGATCAACGGTACTTCCGAGTGCCCGAGACTTAATGTTTTCCGTTCTTCTCAGCACATTTACGCTCAGATCATCGACGATGTCAAGGGCGTGACGCTCGCTGCGGCTTCCTCGACCGAAAGGGGCTTTGACGGCTACGGCGGAAACGTAGAGGCTGCCAAGAAGGTCGGCAAGATGATAGCCGATAAGGCTAAGGCGGCAGGTATCACCGACGTCGTATTCGACAGAGGCGGCTATGTGTACCACGGCAGAGTTGCTGCTCTCGCCGAGGGCGCAAGAGAAGGCGGACTTAATTTCTGATAAGGAGGGACAAACTTGGCAAATATGGAAGTAAATGAAAACGAGCTTCAGGAAAAGGTTGTATATATCAACCGCGTTTCCAAGACGGTAAAAGGCGGACGTATCATGAAGTTCTCCGCGCTGGTGGTTGTCGGCGACGGCAACGGCACGGTAGGCTTCGGCATGGGTAAGTCCAACGAAGTCCCCGACGCTATCCGCAAGGGCATTGAGGACGCTAAGAAGAATCTCAAGAAGATCGCTCTCAAGGGAACGACCATTCCCCACGAGATCACGGGCAAATTCGGCGCAGGCGCGGTTCTTATGCGTCCCGCTCCCGAGGGTACCGGCGTTATCGCGGGCGGTCCCGTTCGTGCGGTCATCGAGATGGCAGGCATAAAGAATATCCGTACTAAGTCCCTGCGCTCCAACAACCCCTGCAACGTTGTACGCGCAACCATGCAGGGTCTGACCTCGCTGAGAACAGCGGAGGAAGTCGCTGCGCTGAGAGGCAAGTCGGTCAAGGAAATTTTAGGCTAAGCGCGAAAGGAAGAAATACAATGGCACTTAAAATAACGCTTGTACGCTCTTTGAACAGCTGCAAGAAGAATCAGATCGCCACTGCGTATTCTCTGGGACTGCGCAAGGTTAATTCTGTAACAACTCAGCCCGACAACGAGGCTACAAAGGGAAAGATCAAGACTATCGCTCACCTGGTAAAGGTTGAAGAGGTTTGATTATTCATGACGCATTACGCGTCGACACAATTCTAAAATTTACTAGGGGGTGCAAACCAGTATGAAGCTACACGAATTACAGCCCGCGTATGGCTCCGTAAAGGACGTTAAGCGTATCGGACGCGGTCACGGCTCCGGTAACGGCAAGACGGCAGGCAAGGGTCATAAGGGACAGAAGGCACGTTCGGGCGGCTCTATCAGACCCGGTTTTGAGGGCGGTCAGATGCCTCTCCAGAGAAGAATGCCGAAAAGAGGCTTTAACAATATCTTCGCTAAGGAGTTCGCTGCCATTAACGTATCCGAGCTTGAAAAGCGCTTTGAAAGCGGCGCGGTCATCGACGCTGCGGCTCTTATCGAGAGCGGCGCTATCAAGGACGCTAAGGACGGCATAAAAATTCTGGGCAACGGCGAGCTTACAAAGAGCTTTACCGTAAAGGCTGCCAAGTTCACCGCGGCGGCACAGGAAAAAATTGAAAAGGCAGGCGGAAAGGCAGAGGTGATGTAATGAACGGAATGTTCTCAGTCTTTCGCAACGCGTGGGTCGACACTCAGCTGCGTAAAAAGATTTTGTACACACTGTTTATCATCATCCTTTTCCGCTTAGGCTCAAACATCTTTGTTCCGTTTCTGGACAACGCCTCGATAGCGACCATGATGGGCGGCGCTTCGCTGCTCAACTACCTGGACGTTATGACGGGCGGCTCGCTCGGAAAAGGAACACTGCTGGCGATGTCAATCACGCCTTATATCAACGCGTCGATCATCATACAGCTGCTGACGGTCGCGATACCTCCGCTGGAGAAGCTCTCCAAAGAGGGCGACGAGGGCAGGAAGAAGATCAACACGATAACGAAATTCGTCGCGCTGGGCATAGCGATATTCCAGGCGACCGCCTTCTACTTTACGCTGAGAAACGGCATAAACACCGAGGGCTCGCCGCATGTTGCCATACTGAAATACGGCGACGTTTTCGACACCACGAGCGACACGTTCTCGGTCATTCTGTCGGCTATCGTCATTATTGCCTGCTTTGTGGCGGGCGCCTCGCTTATCATATGGCTGGGCGACCGTATCAACGAAAAGGGCATAGGCAACGGTATCTCCATGATACTCTTCGCGGGTATCGTTTCGAGAATACCCAACACGGTGGAATACTTTATAGATATGTGCAAGGAGGATATGAAGAATATCATCTTTGTGGCGCTTATCGTTATTATCTTCGCGGCGATGATTTGGTTCGTTATTCTTATGACGAACGCGGAGCGCAGGATCCCCGTTCAGTACGCAAAACGCGTAGTCGGAAGAAAAATGTACGGCGGTCAGTCAACTCATATCCCGATCAAGGTAGCGATGTCGGGCGTTATGCCTATCATCTTCGCAATGTCGCTTATGAGCCTGCCGCAGACGATATGCTACTTCTTCGGCATTGACGGCAGAGGGGACACTTTCTGGGACGGCTTCGTAAGATTCTTCAGCCAGAGCAGCCCCGCCTATGCGGTCATCTACTTTGTGCTGATCATCGCGTTCAACTATTTCTATGTTTCCATTTCCTACAATCCTGTTGAGATAGCTAACAACCTCAAGAAGAACAACGGCGCTATCCCGGGCTACAGACCCGGCAAGCCCACGTCGGACTTCATTTACAACTCCCTCAACAAGATAACGCTTATCGGCGCGATATTCCTCGGAATAATCGCGATATTCCCAATAATCTTCTCTTTGTGCACAGGAATGACGGGCGTAAGCCTCGGCGGTACCACTATGCTTATCGTAGTCGGCGTCGCGCTGGAAACGGTTCGTTCGCTGGAGAGCCAGATTATGATGCGTCATCACCCGGGCTTCCTGGATTAAGGAAGAGACCGGCGCTTTCGCCCGAGTGCTTCGGCACGGGGCGAGCCGCGGCGGCTTGCGGGTGACAGAGATGAATAGGAGAATTTCTATGAATATGATTTTTTTGGGCGCTCCCGGCGCAGGTAAAGGAACACAGGCAGAGGTCGTCTGCAAGGAGCTGAACATTCCCGCGATCTCTACGGGAAATATGCTCCGCGAGGCGGTAAAGAACGGAACTCCCGCGGGTCTTGCGGCTAAGGAATGCATGGACAGGGGCGACCTTGTTCCCGATGACGTTGTTATCGGCATTCTCAAGGACAGGATAGCGCAGGACGACGCGAAGAACGGCTTTATTCTCGACGGCTTCCCCAGAACCGTTTCCCAGGCGGAGGCGCTGGATAAGATGGGCGTTCAGATCGACAAGGTAGTTGAGATAAACGTTCCCGACGAGAAGATCACCGCGAGAATGTCCGGCAGACGCGTATGCGAGGGCTGCGGCAACTCCTACCACATCGAGTACAAGCCCACCAAGGTCGAGGGTATCTGCGACGCTTGCGGCGCAAAGGTAGTACAGAGGATCGACGACAAGCCCGAGACCGTTAAGGCGCGCCTTGCGACCTATCACGAGAAAACGGCTCCCTTAAAGGATTATTACGCAGCAAAGGGCAAGCTGGTGACCGTTGAGGGTCAGGAGGAGATCGCCGCAACATCTAAGCTGACTTTGGCGGCTATCAAGGGTTGATCCCTTTTAGAAAGAGAATTATGATTCAGATCAAAAATCCGGCCGAGCTTAAGCTGATGCTTAAGGCGGGAGAGCTCGCCGCGCAGGCGCTGGCTCAGGCGGGAAAGAACGCCGTGGCGGGAATTTCCACCTGGGAGCTTGACCGCATCGTCAATGATTATATCGTATCCCACGGCGGGCGCTCGCCCTGCAAGGGCTACGGCGGATTTCCCGGGCACAACTGCTTTTCCGTAAACGAGGAGCTTATCCACGGAATACCCTCCAAGAAGAAAATCCTGAAGGAGGGGGACATTATCTCCTGCGACATCGTTGCGGAGCTTGACGGCTTTATGGGGGATAACACCAAGACCTTCCGCGTAGGAAAGGTCTCCGAGGAAGCGGAGCGCCTGATGAAGGCGACGGAGGAAGCGCTGTACAAGGGAATTGAGCAGGCGGTAGCGGGCAACAGGGTCGGCGATATCTCAAACGCCATACAGACCCATGTTGAGAGCTATGGCTACGCGGTGGTAAGGAAGTTTATCGGTCACGGCGTCGGCAGGGAAATGCACGAGGACCCCGAGGTCCCGAATTACGGAAAAGCGGGACGCGGTCCTAGGCTCACCCCCGGTATGACGATAGCTATCGAGCCGATGGTTAACTCGCACTTCCCCGAGGTAAATATTCTGGGGGACAAGTGGACGGTGGTAACGACGGACGGAAGTCTGAGCTGCCACTTCGAGCACACCATAGCGATAACCAACTCCGAGCCGCTGATAATGACGCTGGAGCATCATTGATATGGAAATAGGTACGGTCGTAATAAGCTCCGCGGGGCATGACGGCGGCGGGTGGTTCGTCGTTGCGGGAGCTGACGGCGGTTATGTATACATTGCCGACGGAAAGGAGCGCAAGCTCGCTTCCCCGAAAAAAAAGAACATCAGACACGTCCGCGCGGCGGGAAGCAGGATAGAGCTTTCGGGGCTGACGGACAAAGGGCTGCGCAGAGCGCTTCGCTTGCTGCGCGAGCAAAGCATCGCCGAGGAGAGTGAATAGCTTGTCTAAAGAAGATGTATTGGAAGTTGAAGGCGTTATTCTGGAAGCGCTGCCAAACGCACAGTTCAAGGTAGAGCTTACCAACGGTCACCAGATTTTGGCACACATCAGCGGCAAGCTGAGAATGAATTACATTCGCATTTTGCCCGGTGATAAGGTTACCGTGGAAATGTCGCCCTACGACCTCACAAAAGGAAGAATCACATGGCGCGCCAAGTAACCGCCCTCACGGTGAACGGGCAAAAGCGCCCAAGCAAGAAAGAACCTTAAAGGAGGGTTAATTCATGAAAGTAAGACCTTCGGTAAAGCCCATGTGCGACAAGTGCAAGGTCATCAAGCGCAAGGGCAAAGTAATGGTTATTTGTGTTGAACCCAAGCACAAGCAAAGACAGGGCTAATCCCTGATTTAAGATAGGAGGAAAAACAATGGCAAGAATCGCCGGTGTAGACCTGCCCAAGGAAAAGCGCGTTGAGATCGGTCTTACCTATGTATACGGCATAGGCAGAAAGACCGCCAACGATATCCTTGCTAAAGCAGGAATAAATCCCGATACCCGCGTCAGAGATCTGTCCGACGTTGAGGAGGCAAAGATCCGTGACGTTATCGACCACGAGGGCTACCTCGTAGAGGGCGACCTGAGAAGAAAAGTCGCTCTGGATATCAAGCGTCTGGTTGAGATCAACTGCTATCGCGGACAGCGTCACCGCAAGGGGCTTCCCGTTCGCGGACAGCGCACCAAGACCAACGCGAGAACACGCAAGGGTCCCAAGAAGACTATTGCAAACAAGAAGAAGTAATGAAAGGTGGTATATAAATGGCAGCAGCCAAAGGCGGAAAGCAGGTTATCCGCAGACGTCGTGAGCGCAAGAACATCGAAAACGGTGCGGCTCATATCCAGTCTACTTTTAACAACACTATCGTTACCATCACCGACCTTCAGGGCAACGCTCTCTCATGGGCAAGCGCGGGCGGACTGGGCTTCAGAGGCTCCAGAAAATCCACTCCCTTTGCGGCTCAGACAGCGGCGGACGTTGCGGCAAAGGCAGCGATGGAGCACGGACTCAAGACTGTTGAGGTCTTTGTAAAGGGTCCCGGTTCCGGACGTGAAGCGGCTATCAGAGCGCTCCAGGCGGCAGGTCTTGAGGTAAAGCTCATCAAGGACGTAACGCCTATCCCCCACAACGGATGCCGTCCTCCCAAGAGAAGACGCGTATGATCGGGGAAAGAAGTATGGATTAAGAGCCGAGCTACGTTTACTCGGCGTCGGTTGATAAACCGATATTTGATGAAATAACGGAGGAAATTATAATGGCAGTAAATCGCGATCCTATTCTGAAAAAGTGCAGGGCGCTGGACATCAGTCCCGCGGTTCTGGGCTATTCCGAAAATAAGAAGTCCAAGAGAAACCCCGGCGGCAACAGACGCAAGAAGGTTTCGGAGTACGGCTCTCAGCTTAAGGAGAAGCAGAAGCTGAAGTTCGTTTACGGCGTTCTCGAGAAGCAGTTCTATCACTATTACGAGCTTGCTACCAAGGAAGAGGGCATCGCCGGTGAGAACCTCATCAGACTGCTTGAGTCCCGTCTGGACAACATCGTTTTCAGAATGGGTATGGCAACCACCCGTCGTGAGGCTCGTCAGCTCGTATCCCACGGTCATTTCTGTGTGAACGGCAAGAGAGTTGATATCCCCTCTTACAGAGTTAAGGTAGGCGATACCATCTCCCTGCGCGATAAGAGCAAGAAGAGCAAGAAGTTTGAGGAGATCGCTGAAACAGCAGGCGGCAGACTCGTTCCCATGTGGCTTGACGTAAATAAGGAGGCAGCTTCCGCTAAGGTGACCCGTGCGTTCCAGCGTGAGGATCTCGACTTTGAGATTGCAGAGCACCTGATTATCGAGTTGTATTCTAAATAATTGCTTCATAGCATACAGATATTTAGTGCAGTTATTTTTAATTCATATACCGGCGTACTTTTCGCTGATTAGCGCGCGCAAACATTGTCAATACTTTATTGTAAAGACTTTGTGGGGTGTAGGAGTTAAAATTAACAGGAATACAGCATAATACTTATCTCGCTTAAGAGTTTCATAACAAGACCGGAGAGCGTTGGGATACAGATCGCAATAGTTTAAATGGTCTGAAGCGGGATCGGTATAAGCACAGGATAATTATGTAGGTGCTGGATCGCGGACAGCAGGTCCAGTGCATACCTTACGACAAAACTTGTGGGAGGGTTACCAAATGCTTGAAAAATTTGAAAAGCTCAATATTGAGACCTCTAAGCTGAGGTCTGACGGAACTTACGGAATGTTCGTTCTGGAGCCTCTCCAGAGCGGATATGGAAACACATTGGGCAACAGCCTGAGAAGGGTGCTACTCTCCTCGTTACCGGGCGTGGCGGCGACCTCCGTCAAGATCGACGGTGTTCAGCACGAGTTTTCGACCATTCCCGGCGTTAAAGAAGATGTTACCGAGATAATCCTCAACATTAAAGGGCTTAGAGCCAAGATGTACGGGGAAGCCCCCAAGACGATCTACATCGAGGCTGAAGGCGAGTGCGAGGTCACAGCGGGCGACATCAAGACTGACAGTGAGGTTGAAATACTCGACCCCGGTATGCATATCGCAACTCTCGGCACAGGCGCAAAGCTGTACATGGATATCACGCTTGACAGGGGCAGGGGCTACGTTTCCGCGGAGCAGAACAAGAACTATCTCCAGCCCATCATCGGGATAATACCCGTTGACAGCATATACACGCCCGTATTAAAGTGCAATTACACGGTTGAAAATACCCGCGTCGGACAGAGAACGGATTTTGAGAAGCTCATTATCGAGATCTGGACGGACGGGACCATCTCCGCTAAGGAAGCGGTAAGCTACGCGGCTAAGATACTGATGGAAAGGCTCCAGCTTTTTGCGGACTTGTCCGACGAGGTAAGCACGCAGGATATTATGGAGACCAAGGAAGAGAGCCGCAAGGACAGAGTGCTCGAAATGACTATCGAAGAGCTGGAGCTGTCCGTCCGTTCCTTCAACTGCTTGAAGAGAGCGGGCATAAACACGGTGGAGGACCTTGTAAACAAGTCCCCCGAGGACATGATGAAGGTAAGGAACCTCGGCAAGAAGTCCTTCGACGAGGTAAAGTCGAAGCTGATATCGCTCGGCTGCGACCTCACTCCCTCAGAAGACAGCAATTAAGGTTTATATAAACCAAATCCTATGAAAGGAGAATGAAAAATGCCAGGTACAAGAAAGCTGGGACGTCCCAGCGACCATAGAAAAGCAATGCTCAGAGGCATGGTTACATTCCTGCTTGAGAACGGAATGATCGAAACCACGGTCACCCGCGCAAAGGAAGTCCGCGCGGCTGCCGAGAAGATGATAACTCTTGGAAAGGCTAACACCCTGCACACTAAGCGCCAGGTACTGTCCTATGTTACAAAGGAGGACGTAGCCAAGAAGGTTTTCGACGAGATCGCTCCCAAGTATGCCGACAGAAACGGCGGTTATACAAGAATTTACAAGATCGGTCCGCGCCGCGGCGACGCAGCGGAGATGGCGGTCATCGAGCTGGTATAAACATTGTCCCTCCCTTTTGGGGAGGGATTTTTGTAAGGAAACGAAGCGGCACAAAACTGCCGCTTTATTTTTTGTGCAAAACAGACAGGAAAAAGCGCTGATTTTTGGCGATATTTTCTTATATAAAATTGTCATAACTGCGGGTGTAATTATGTTATTGTAGTGAGGGTTATAGGATCCATTGCCATTTTTGCTAAAAAATACAAATTAGTATAAAATTAACAAGAAAACCCCATAATGTTTGTTGCTTATTTTTCTACATAATCCCTTGACTTATAATAAAAAAAGCAATATAATTAAAGTACGGAGACGTGTGGTTTTGGATAGTTTCATTTTTTAAAGGGGGTGAGATAATGGGAAGTGCACGGAAGATCATAGTTGTTATAAGCTTTATATGTATAATAATGAGCTGCATAGCGGAATATTATTTTTCTTTTGATTCTCAATTGACGGGCTGGTTGGCATATGTTTGCATTTTTTCTTTGGTGGCTGTTCAAACCGCAGCGGTAGGCAAAATCGTAAAAATACTTATACCTGCTTTTTTTGAACGGCATTCGGGAAAAATATATGTTATAACGCCGATCATATCGGCAGAGGTGCTTTGCGCAATGTTGATGTATAACCTTATGACAAGTATTGATAACAATACAGAAGCATTTCGCGGGGCGATAGCGTTTAACCTTATTCCATTTGCGGCTGCCGGCGTTTGTGTTATCTGTCAGCTCACGCGTCGAATAGTCAAACGGCAGGGCAAAGTTTGATCTTATTCATTTTCCATTATACATTATCAATTTCAAATGTTTCTCCCGTAATTGAGCTTTTTCTACATGCTGCCGCCCTCGGAAACGAGGGCGCTATTTTTTACAATATTTTCACATAAAACGGCATTTATCGGCTTGAAATTACGCACAGAATATGGTATACTAAAGGTGTGTATGCCAAGTGAAAACTGCGAAAGGATAGATATGTCAAGATTTGAAAATAAATTATGCCCTGTCTGCCGTGCGCCCTTTACGGGGGAAGCGGATATAGTGGTGTGCCCGCAGTGCGGAGCTCCCCACCATCGGGTGTGCTATCTCACAAGGAACAAATGCGCCCTTGAGGAATATCACGCGCAGGGCTATTTGTGGAACGGATATCTCCCAGGCGAGGAGCCCGCTCCCGAGCCCGAGAACACCGACCCTCATCACGCGGAATACCCCGCGGGAACTCCCATACCCAAGCCCGCGATACAGGACATGGAGGAAATGGAAACTCCCGAGGATTATTACAAAAGGATAGTGGATCGCCTTAACGACAGCACCGAGGGCGAGGACGGAGTGAGCATACGCGAGCTCTGCGCCTACGCGTCTACGTCGGTGTTCCATTACGGCAGAGCGTTCAGCGTGTTCCGCAGCGGGATAGCGGGTAAAAGACCCAAGGTGTTTATGAATCTTTGCTCGGGATTGTTCGCGCCGGTGTATCAGTTCTATCGCAAAATGGACCTGCTGGGTATAGGAGCGCTGCTGATAACGGTAGGAACTTCACTGCCGCTGCTGCTGGTATACGGCGGGATATTGGAGGACTCCAACGGCGTTTACGCGCTGGTGTCCCTGTGCAGGTTCCTGAGCTTCGCGATGACGGTCGTGCTGTGTCTGTTCGGGGATTATCTGTATTACCGCCACGCGATAAAGCAGATAAAAAAGATACGCTCCCGTATGCAGGAGCGCGGCGAGGCTTACTACGAAGCGCTGTCCGAAAGCGGCAGACCCTCCTGGCTGAGAGCCGCGATAGGCTTTCTGGCGCTTATGCTTATGTCGGCAAGCATGGGACTGCTGCCAAGACTTATTCAATAATACAAGGGAATAAAGAACAAAAGGACGGAAACAGAGCAAAATGAAACTGATCATTCAGATACCATGCTACAACGAGGCGGAAACGCTGGACGTAACGATACGCGATCTGCCGCGCCATATCGACGGGATAGACGAAATAGAATACCTTATCATAAACGACGGCAGCACCGACAGAACGGTGGAGCGCGCAAAGGAGCTGGGAGTCCACCATATCGTGAGCTTTACCCACAACCGCGGGCTTGCCAAGGGCTTTATGGCGGGAATAGACGCCTGCCTGCGGCTCGGAGCGGATATTATAGTTAATACCGACGCGGACAATCAGTACGCGGGCAAGGATATAGAGAAGCTGGTGCGCCCCCTGCTCGAGGGCAGGGCGACCATGGTCATAGGAAACCGCCGCACCGATACGATAGAGCACTTCTCGCCGCTGAAAAAGAAGCTCCAGAAGCTGGGCAGCGGCGTTGTGAGAAAGGCAAGCGGCACAGACGTTGTGGACACCACAAGCGGCTTCCGCAGCTATACAAGAGAGGCGGCAATGCGCCTGAACGTGCTCTCCGACTACACCTACACCCTGGAAACGATCATAACCGCGGGCGCGGACAGGACGAAAATAATGTCGGTGGATATCGACACCAACCCCGAGCTGCGCAAAAGCCGTCTGTTCAAGTCTATGTGGGGATATATCAAGCGCTCCGGCGGCACTATTATCCGCAACTATGTTATGAGAAAGCCGCTCAAGACCTTCCTCGCCATCGCGATGGTGTTCGTGCTGGCGGCGCTGGCGCTGGGGATAAGGTTTATCGTGTATCTCTGCCTGGGCGAGGGGAACGGTCATATTCAGTCGCTGGTGCTGATGGCGGTGCTGGCTATCGTGGGAATACAGATAGGTATTTTCGGGCTTGTGGCGGACGCTATCTCGGGCTGCCGCAGGGTAATTGACGAAACGCTCTTTCACGTCAAGCGAATAGAATACAACAATACCAATTCAAATTACGGCAATTATAACATTTGCAGCTACACCAAAGAGGAAATAAAAAAAGATGAAGAAGCAACTTGAGAAATTCTATTATTCCTTTGGCGACAGAGGGGTAATGTTTATATTGTTCGCCTGCTCGGTGGTGATGCATGCTCTGCTGGCGATGATATCCGAGCTTCCCGCCATTCAGCCCGACGAGATAGGAACGGCGAGCGTCGCGGCATTTTATTCGGGGCGCGACTGGTCGGGGATAATGCAGCATATAGGGTATTATTATGGGTATATACAGGCGATCTTCTACGCGCCCCTCTTCTCGATGTTCGGGGGGAACGCGGCGGCACTGTATAAGGCAATGTTGGTAGTAAACGGCATTATTATCAGCTTTATACCGCTGCTTGCCTACCATCTCTCCTCAAAGCTGGGCGTGGGCAAGGTATGGCAGAAGATCGTTATAGCCTTTTGCAGCGGGCTTTATATAACCTACGTCGCCCATTCCAAATTTATATGGAACGAAGCGATATGCAGCCTTTTGCCCTGGCTGCTTATATGGTGCGTATTTATGGCGTGGGACAGGAAAAATTCCCATTCCCGCTTTGCCATGTCCATGCTGTCGGGATTTATGTGCGCGGTGTGCTACGCGGCGCATTCGCGGCTTATAGCGGTTGCCGCGGCATTGGTGGTAACGCTGCTGGTGATGAGGATATGGCTCAAGGAGAAAATACTTAATCTTCCCGTATTTTTCATAACCATGGTGCTGGCATTCGTTACGGAGCATTTCTGCGCGGCGGCGATAAAGAACGCGGTGTGGAACGGCCGCGCCTCGGGCAATGTAACGGAAAACGAGATAGGCCGCCTTACGGGGCTTTTTGAAAGCGGCGGACTTGGCAGATTTTTCTCCACGCTTTTCGGTCATATATACACGTTTATGACCTCTACGGTAGGACTCGGCGCGATAGCGCTGGTGGTGATCTCGGCGATGATAGGCTCGAGGATAACGGAGAACGCGCGGAAAAAAAGGCGCGAGGAGATCGACGAGGACGGCACCAAGGAATACGAGCCGCCGGAGCACAGATACAGCACGCGGCTTATGCTGTTCGGGCTTTACTCGTTTTTCGCGGTGGGCGGAACGCTGTTGATGTCGGCGCTGTTCAAGTTCAATTCCACGAGCATAGGCTCGGCTAAGGACCTGGTGATATTCGGAAGATATACCGACAGCGCTGCGCCGCTTGCGATAATGCTGGCGCTGATATTCCTGTTTATGTACGGATATAAGCTGCGGCATATATTCGGAGGAGCGGCGGTGTACGCCTACGCGTGCTTTGCGTTCGCGGTGTCGGCGTATCCGATAGTGAGGGACGCCCCGAATTACCGCGAATCCCCCATACTGGCGCTTATGCCCTGGAGGATAGGCGAGGAGCTTTCGGAGCCGCTCACAAGCATGAGCTTTGTGATAATGTCCTCCTGTGTTTTCGGGCTGTTTGCGCTGATGGTGATATTCTGCTCCTGCTCAAACAGGCATTATGTGCAGATATTATCGGTGTTTCTCTGCGGGATATTTGTGTATACCACGGTCTACGCGGGCACGGAATATCTCCCAATGAGGGCGGAGGATAACGAGAAACACATACTTCCCGCGCGGGAGATATCGCAGATAATATATAATGATCCCCAGTCGCCGCCGATAGCCGCCTACGGGCTGTCGTCGCGAATGTCGTCGCTGGTGCAGTTTATGAATCCCGACGCGTCGGTCGGCATTACGAGGAAAATGAAGGATATCCCCGAAAACTGCCTGCTGATAACGACCCTGAATGAGGAGATAACGCTCACCACCGGCGCGGAGATCATAGGGACCACCTCGAATTATATTGTGTACGCGGTGGGCGACAGCGCAAGGGATTATATAAGGTATAAGCGCGCCTCGGACAGCGCGCCCGCCGAGGAATCCTCAAATTCATAGCGACCATAAAAGGGGCTTACGCGAACATCAACAAAATCCCCCATGCATAAAGGGGCGTACGCAAACGTCAATAAAACGCTCACGCATAAAGGGGCGCACGCATACATCAACAAAACGCCCACGCATCGGAATTTCAAAAAGGTGCGCATTTGCCGAACGGCAAATGCTGCACGGTTTCGGCTAAGCACGCGCAGCGCAGTGGAGCGAAGCGGAACTGCGCGGAGTGTGATTAGTCGAAATTTTGAAATTCCCATTTAAATCATTTAATTCTTGTCAACATAAAATACCCAGCCCAAGTCAACATAAAATAACCGAATCATAGCTCAGATCAACATAAAACAACCGCATACGCCCAAAATAAACCTTTTGATCGAGAGGAGGCAAATTAACATGGAGCTTGCAGAGGAAGCAGAACAGAAGCGCGGCATAAAGGCGGATATAATAGTAATGCCCGCGCTGTACGCCGCGACGCTGGTGCTGCACATATTGATGACGCTGTGCACCACCATATTCAATCTTACCCCCGACGAATACAGCGTAACGGCGGTCGCCGCGCTTGCCAACGGATACAACTGGCACGACACGGTGTGCACGGGCGGATATTACGGCTATTTTCAGAGCCTTTTCTATATTCCGGTTTTCGGCATGACGGAGGACCCGTTTATGCGGTACAGGATCATGCTGATAATAAACGGTGCGCTGGTCAGCCTTGTGCCGGTGATAGCCTATTGGATATCGAGCAGGGAGTTCGGGATAAAGCGCTTGTTTTCGGCGCTGTTCGCGCTGATATGCGGCTGGTATCCCGCCTATATGCTGCTGACGAAATACACCTGGAATGAAACTATGTGCATATTGCTGATGTGGGTGTTCGCGCTGCTGATATTCAAGGGGCTGAACGCTAAGGGTAGAGTGTCCAAGCAGGTGTATTCGGTGCTGGGCGCGCTTACGCTGGCGGCGGCATACGCAACTCACGGAAGAATGCTGGCGCTGGTGGCGGCGGGAGTGGTCTTGCAGCTCGTCGTGTTCTTTTCGATGAGGAAAACGCGGGTGTTCTGTTTCACGGGATTTTTCGGCGCGCTGGCGCTGGGGATCACGGGAGATTATTTCATAAAGCATTATTTGCAGAGCATTCTGTGGCGGGTGGACGACGGAGTTACTCCCACCAACACCATAGAGAAAATGCTGTCCAAGCTCTTTACGGTAAGCGACAGCGGCGCGGGGCTCGCGGAGGGCGTTTCGGGCGAGAATTTCCTGAATACGCTCGTCGGACATCTGTTCTATTTTATCTCGTCCACCTGGGGCTTCGGCGCGATATGCATAGTGGCTGTTATCTCGGCGATAATTCTGTATTACAGAAAGCGCCCGAAGAAAAGCGCGCTCGCCGCGGAGCAGTCCTCGGAAAGCGGTATGCCGATCGACAAAAAGACCGCGGTGTTTATGTGGTTCACGCTGCTGGTAATGGGCGCGATATTCGTAGTGAGCGTATGCTTCAAGGCGACCTCCACACTGCTTATGGAGCGCGGCGATACTATGATATACGGCAGGTACACCGAGATATTCTACCCGATAGCGATACTCGCGGGGCTTACGGTGATATATAAGAATGCTTTCGGAACGATCCACTGCTTTGTTTCGATGTGCACAGCCTCCGCGATAAACGTTATGACGGTGATGTGGGTAATGCCGGTGGTCACGGGCGCGAACAGGTTCGTAAGCGCCATGATAATGAACATAGCCCCCCTGCGCTACGGCGAGGGAATGAGAGAGCTGCTGACCCAGCAGAGCTTTATCAAAATGATAATAACCACCATGTCCATGCTGTTTTTGTGGATACTGGTAGTGATAATAAGGCGAAACGACAATAAAGTACACGTTTTCTTTTCGTTCCCGCTGGCGGCGCTGCTGCTGTATAGCGGAATATACGGCTATGTGTGCTATACCGCCCCGCAGAGCAAAAACGCCGCTAACGGAGCCACAAAAATAAACGCGGCGATAGAGATGGTCTACGGGGATTTCGACAGCGTTACATGCTGCAATCTCGCCAGGGAGCGGTATGTAAAGGGACAGTTCCTTTACCCCGACCTTAACGTTAAGGTAGTCACCAGCGCGTCGGGACTGAGAAAGCTCGAAACGCTGCCGGACATAATCATCGGAGTGGATTCCGATGTGCTGGCAACGCAGGTCGACGGTCTGTATCTTGTCGGCAGCGCGGCGGCTGATATGCAGCTATACGCGGGCAATGCCGAAACGGCGGAAAAGCTGCGCGCAAAGGGTCTTAGGGTAGCGGAGCAGGGCGAGATCACCTATATTCCCGCCGATATGCCGGCTACCGCCAACGTGCAGAAAACGGGCATTGACGAAAGTCTCGGCGTGAATTACGAGTATCCCGAGGGCTCGGCGGCGACCGCCGTTATCCCGGGCGGAGCGGCTATATACACGGATTATGTGAATCTTCCGCTTGCGGGAAGCTATATGTTCGTGGTGGAGGGCAGAGGAGTCGACCGCGGAAGAATATCCCTCACAAGCAGCAAGGGCGCGGATAATATGGAGTATGAAATAATCGAGCAGACCGAAAACCGCCTTTGCGTAAAGACGACGATTTCCGGCAAAACCGAAAACGTCCGCTTTAAGCTGAGCGGCACGACGGGCGAGCCGATAGAGGCGGACAGCCTGACGATAAAGCGCAGCTACAGTGAAGAATAGCGCGGAAAGGAAGCTCCCCCTATGCCTGTAATAGAGAAGGAAAACAAGCGGGCAGACCCTGCGCGTACCCTTGTGGTGGGATTTCTGGTGATAATCGCGGTGGGAACGCTGCTGCTGTGCCTGCCGATATCCTCGCGCTCCCACGGCTTCACCCCGCTGTTCGACTGCCTGTTTACCGCGACCTCCGCGACCTGCGTGACGGGTCTGACGGTGGCGGACACCTACACCCACTGGTCGCTGTTCGGGCAGATAGTGATAGCGCTGCTGGTGCAGGTGGGCGGTCTGGGATTTGTAACGCTTATCACGTTTTTTAACGTCGCCGCGGGCAAAAAGCTCGGGTACAGAACGCTGAAAAACGTGGCGGGCGAGCTGTCCGAGAGCTCCTTTGAGGGCGGACGGCGCATTCTCGTAAGCATTATAAAGTATTCGCTGATATTCGAGCTTTGCGGCGCGCTGCTTATGATGATAGTGTTCATACCGCGCTACGGGATCTACGGCGTGTGTATGAGCGTTTTTATGAGCATATCAGCTTTCTGTAACGCGGGCTTCGACCTGCTG
>CAZKJC010000013.1:0-19040 GCA_964552995.1 uncultured Ruminococcus sp. | reverse complement strand
AACGAAGTGGAGCGGAGCTTTTACAGCGGGCTAGCGCCGACTTGTTCGGCGCGGTGCGAAAAATTTTTTTAGATAGGAGAAAAAGTATGAAGAAGCTCAACGGGATAAAGCTGGATCATCGTAAAAACACGGAGAACAGCGTGACTGTGGACTTTCCTGTGCCTTCGAGGGTGAAGATACCCATGTCGATGAATATGGGAGCGCCGTGCCAGCCGGTGGTTAAGGTGGGCGACGAGGTGAAGGTCGGGACGAGGTGAAGGTCGGTCAGAAAATAGGAGATGTCGAGGCGGCGTTCAGCGTTCCGGTACACTCGGGGGTTTCGGGCAGGGTAACGGCTGTAAGCGATTACCGTACTGCCGAGGGAGCGGTGTGCAAGGCGGTGGAGATAGAAACGGACGGTCTGCAGACGGTAGCGGAAGAGGTGAAGCCGCCCGTTATTACGGACAGGGAAAGCTTTATCGCGGCTGCGCGGGAGAGCGGAGCGTGCGGGCTGGGCGGCGCGGGATTCCCTACTCATATAAAGCTTAACGCAAAGGCGCCGATAGATACGCTGGTAATCAACGCCGCGGAGTGTGAGCCCTATATAACGGCGGACTACCGCGAGATGATGGAGTGCCCGGAAGATGTTATAGGAGGAATAAGGCTCGTCAAGGAGCAGCTCGGGATAAGGAGCTGTAAGCTCGCCGTCGAGGCGAACAAGCCAAAGGCTATAAAATGCTTTGAGAAGATGACGGAGGGCGACGATTCGATAGAGATAGTAACTCTGCCCTCTTCCTATCCCCAGGGTGCGGAAAAGGTGATAATATACAATACGACGGGAAGGGTCGTGATGGAGGGTCAGCTCCCCGCCGATACGGGAGTTATCGTGCTGAATGTCTCCACCGCCGCTTTTCTGTACAGATATGTAAAGACAGGTATGCCGCTGGTCTCAAGACGGCTCACCGTTGACGGAAACGCGGTAGGAGAGCCTAAGAATGTACGCGCCGTGATAGGCACGCCGTTCCGTGAGATACTGGAGTTCTGCAAAACCGATATGGATTCGGTGGTAAAGCTCATCGGCGGCGGTCCCATGATGGGAATGTCGGTTCCGGATATGGATATGCCGGTCGTGAAAACGTCAAACGCTCTTCTTGCGGTAAAGACCTACGACGACAGGAAAACATCGTCCTACATACGCTGCGGGCGCTGTGTGAGGGTCTGCCCGATGGGTCTTATGCCCGCGGATATCGACAGGGCTTATAGGATAGGAAATGTCGACGAGCTGAAAAAGCTCAAGGTAATGCTTTGCATGAACTGCGGAAGCTGCACCTATGTCTGCCCGGCTAACAGAAAGCTTGCGAAAACAAATCAGCTTGCGAAAACCATTATTCCGAGAGGTTAGGAGGCTCAACAAATGAAAAAGCTTATCGTTTCGCCGTCTCCGCACGATGAAAACTACACAAAAACATCTGTGATAATGCTTAATGTCATTATCGCGCTGCTGCCCGCCCTGGCGGCAGGCTGCTATATTTTCGGAATGCGCGCTGCTGCTTGCCGCCGTGTACGCCGCGAGCTGCGTGGTGTTCGAGTTTCTGTGCAGGAAGATAATGAAGCGCGACAACACCATAGGCGACCTTTCCGCGGTAGTCACGGGCGTTATACTCGCGATGAACCTGCCCGTTACGCTGCCGCTGTGGATGGCGGTCATAGGTTCGTTTATGGCGATAGTTATTGTAAAGCAGCTTTTCGGGGGTATCGGTCAGAACTTCGCGAACCCCGCAATCACCGCAAGAATTGTGCTCATGCTGTCCTTCCCGGCGGCTATGACGAATTGGGTGGTGCCGTTCTTTTATAAGGGGGTTGACGCGGTCACGGGTCCCACTCCGCTTGCGGGCGGCAGCGCGTCATATATGGAGCTGTTCCTCGGCAATGTGGGCGGCTGCCTCGGCGAGACCTGCGCGCTGGCGCTTCTTGTAGGGGGAGTTTATCTCGCCGCGCGGCGTATCATCTCGCTTGCCGCCCCGGTTGGTTTTATAGGAGCTCTTGCGCTGCTTTCCGCTGTCGCGGGAGACGACCCGCTTTTCGCGGTGCTTTCGGGGGGAGTATTCCTCGGTGCTTTCTTTATGGCTACCGATTACGCCACTCCCCCCATCACGACAAAGGGAAAGATAATATTCGGGCTGGGCTGCGGCATTATCACGTTTGTTATCAGACATTTCGGCTCCTATCCCGAGATAAAGAATATCGCGGTGACCTCGGACGGCAGGACTGCCGTTGAGATAGTCGCCGACGGCTATTCCAAGGGCGGTCTGGACGTTCTCATCGGATTTGACGAGAGCGGCACGGTCTGCGGCATAGAATTTGTTTCACTCGGTGAAACTCCCGGTCTGGGCTCGAAGGTGCGCGACGAGGAACAGTTCCGCGGACAGTTTATCGGCGCGGAGGACGACAGCTACGGCTTTGACGCGATAAGCGGAGCGACCTTCTCCTCAAAGGGCATGAAGCACGCTGTTGACACGGCTTTGCAGGTCTATAACGAAAACAAGGAGGCGATATTGAATGGCTGATAAGGCTCCGCTCGTAAAAGAGCTGACAAAGGGCATTATAAAGGAAAATCCCACGCTTGTAATGCTGCTCGGAATGTGCCCCACGCTCGCGGTCACCACACAGGCGGCAAACGGCATAGGAATGGGTCTTGCGACTACCTTTGTGCTGCTCGGCTCAAATATCGTTATCTCGGCTTTGAGAAAGGTCATTCCCGACAAGGTAAGAATACCCGCGTTCATCGTTATTATAGCAAGCTTTGTAACGCTTATCGGATTTCTGCTTGAGGGCTTCGTTCCCGATCTTTACGACAGCCTGGGCATATACCTTACGCTTATCACGGTAAACTGCATTATATTCGGGCGTGCGGAGATGTTCGCGAGCAAAAACGGAGTCGCGGCGTCGGTCTGTGACGCCCTGGGAATGGGGATAGGCTTTACTCTCGCGCTGTTCATCATGGGCTCCGTGCGCGAGATAATCGGCTCGGGAAAGTGGCTCGCGGGTCTCGGAAAAATGATAGGTTCCGACTGGGACGGCTTTACTATCCCCGGCGCAGTTGATAATCCCATGCTGCTGTTTATAATGCCCGCGGGGGGATTTTTCACCCTGGGAGTGATAATAGCGCTCGTAAACAAACTCTCCCGCAAAAAACCGCCTCAAGAGCTTGAGTGCGGCGGAGGCTGCAAGGGCTGCCCGAACGCGGAAAGCTGCGGAGGAAAGGCGGGTGAAAACGAATGAAAAGCCTGATGGTGATCTTGCTCGCGGCAATGCTCACGGATAACTTTGTGCTGTCGAAGTTCATGGGTATATGCCCGTTCCTCGGGTTGTCGAAAAAGCTCAACAGCGCGGCGGGAATGGGCATTGCGGTAACGTTCGTAATGATATGCGCCACGCTCGTAACCTACCCGATACATCACGGGATACTCGTCCCCAACGGGCTTGAATATTTTGACACGGTGCTCAATATCGACAATAATTACAGCTTTGTTCAGTCATTGGTGAACGCTCTCGGCGCGGGGCTGGGGTTCATGCTCTCGCTGGTTATTTTCTCGGGAGTGCGCAAAAAGCTCGAGTACGCGGATATTCCCGAAACATTCAAGGGAGTACCCTCTACTCTCATCGCCGCTTCGATAGTTTCGATAAGCTTCATGGGCTTTTCGGGACTGTTCAGCTAAGGAGGTATATTATGGTATATGTTATTCCTGCGCTGATACTCGGGATATGCGGGATTATTGCGGGTATTCTTCTGACCGCTGCCGCTAAGATATTTCATGTTGAGGTCGATGAGCGCGTTGAGAAAATAGGCGCCGCGCTTCCCCAGGCAAACTGCGGAGCCTGCGGCTATGCCGGCTGCGCGGACTACGCGTCGGCGATAGTGAACGGCGGCGCGGAGACAAATCTCTGCCGCCCCGGAGGAGCGGACGCAGCCGGAAAGATCGCCGAAATTCTGGGAAGATCGGCTGCCGAGGTGATACCGATGACCGCCGTCGTTCACTGCAACGGCAACTGCAGCGCAACAAATACCGCCTTTGATTTTGACGGAGTGCAGTCCTGCAAGGCAGTCAAGCGCTTCTACGGTGGCACGGGGCTGTGCAAGTACGGCTGTATCGGTCTGGGGGACTGCGCTGCGGTCCGCGAACACGGCGCGATAAAGGTAGTGAACGGCGCGGCAAAGGTTATCCCGTCGCTCTGCGCCGCCTGCGGAAAGTGCGCAAAGGTCTGCCCCAATTCGCTTATCTCGATAAAGCCGCTGGCAAAGCATATTGACATGCTCTGTTCGTCGGCGGATAACGGAAAGGTCACAAAGCAGAGCTGCCAAAACGGCTGTATCGGCTGCAGGATATGTGAAAAGAAGTGCCCTAACGGCGCGGTAAAGGTGGAGAATTTCCATGCCGTGATAGATTATGAGCTATGCACAAACTGCGGAGAGTGCGTGGCGTCCTGCCCCGTTAAGGCTATTCATTCCTGTGAAAAAAGTTAATGCAACATAATACCGGAGCAGTGAATTTTCCGCACCGAGCTAGTACACTCTGACGCAAAGCGTCTGAGTGTACGGTGCGGAAAATCCTTTTTAAATAAACGCCATCTAGGTCAACACCGCAACAGCCCTTCGTCAACACAAAAAACCGCCCAGATCAACACCGCAGCAGCCCATCGTCAGCATTTCCCGGAAAAAAGAAGACTTGAAATTCGACATTTTGGCAAATTCAACCAATAAAATGTACAAGAGTTTGTTAATAAATACTAATTGAAAAATTTTTCAAAGTCGTGTATAATATTGTTAGCAGTTGATGTGAAAACGTTTCAACGCCCTTTATAGCGCGGAGCGTTCTTTCATCGTGCAGCAAAAAATAAAATTTTATGGAGGTAAATGCTATTATGAAGAAGAAAATTCTGGCATTCCTTATGGCGGCAGCTGCCTGCTTTTCGCTGACCGCATGCAGCACAAACTCAAATTCCGGCAGCTCCGATACAAGCAATTCGGGCGCGGGAAATTCCACCCCCGAAAACTCTGCGCCCTCGAGTTCCGACGGCGCGGCTATTGATCTGACGGTATGGGGTCCCGAGGAGGATCAGGTGTTCCTCACCGGTCTTATTGAGGAGTTTAAGGCTCAGTATTCCGACCAGACCTTTAACATTCAGCTCGGTGTTGAATCCGAGGCTACCGCTAAGGATACCGTACTGACCGACCCCTCGGCTGCTGCGGACGTATACGCTTTCGCGAGCGACCAGCTTAACGATCTCGTTGCGGCAAGCGCTCTCGCTAACCTCACCGATCTTAGCGACGCTTTCCAGGCTATCACCGGCAACAGCATTGACGATATTATGGCTATGAATATCGACGGCGCAGTTGCGGCAGCTACAAAGGACGGCAAGTACTACGCTCTCCCTCTCGGTGCGGGCAACAACTTCTTTATGTACTACGACAAGTCCAAGATCACCGAAAATGACGTTATGACCTGGACTTCTCTGCTGGACGCAGCTTCCGGTGCAAATAAAAAGGCGGGCATGGTATTCAATTCCGGTTGGTACAACGGCGGCTTCTTCCTCGGTGCGGGCTTTACTGCTTCAATGAACGCCGACGGCACTACCAATATCGACTGGAACAAGACCTCCGCGGACGGCATTTCCGGTGTTGACGTCGTTGAGGGTATGATCAATATCGCAAGCAATCCCGCGTTTATGGCGATCGCCGATAATGATATTTCCAACCAGATCGCTTCCGGCGAGCTCTGCGCGGTAGTTTCCGGTTCTTGGGATATGGCTACCTGCGAGGCTGCTTGGGGCGCTGAGAATGTCGGCGTTGCAAAGCTCCCGACATACACCTGCGGCGGCAAGGAAGTTCAGCAGGGCTGCTACTCCGGCTTCAAGCTCATGGGCGTTAACGGCTTCAGCAAGCAGGTAGGCTGGGCTGCTGTTCTCGCAGAGTTCCTTACCAATGAGAGCGCACAGATGAAGCGTTATGAGGCTCGTCAGCTCGCTCCCACCAACATCAAGGCTGCTGACGCGGACGCTGTAAAGGCAAACGAAATGCTAGCTGCTTCCATCGCACAGGACGCTGCGTGCGGCGTGCTCCAGGACGTAGGCGGCAAGTACTGGGATCCTACCGCTACTCTCGGCGAGCTTATCGCACAGGGTCAGCTCAAGTCCGGTGATACCGAGGCTATCCAGACAGCGCTTGATACTATGGTAGAGGGTGTTTGCGCTCCCGTTGAGTAATAGGGGACGTAACGTCGTCGCATCTGAATTTCAAAAAGTGTCGAGCGAGCGAAGACCGGTTCCCGCAATCTACCGCAGGGAGCGAAGCGACCGAGGATAGCTTGCGGGAATTTTGAAATTCTTTTAAATAACTTGCTCTAGGTCAACACTGTATACAAAGACTAAATCAGCATTGTAAAAGCCTAAAGCGCTTATTTATCAAAAAGGACTTATATCCGTTATATCGGATAAGCCTGTAAAAAAATTTGGTGATCTTACAGGTTGTCGATGATTTGAATTTTCGGCAGCCTGTATTTTTATCCTGAATGATCTTAAACGGGGTGATGAAAATGGCAGCAGTCGAAAAAACATCGGCAAAGAAAGAGACTTTCCTCGGTTCTGTGGGACAATTTTTCAAGGATTTCTTTGTTGCCGTCGCTAAGGGAGATCTCTTTGTCAAGCTCTCCCTGATATGGATGGGCGCGGGATATATCCGAAGAAAGCAGTTTATCAGAACCATTCTTATTACCGCTGTTGAAGCGGCGGTTATTCTGTTTTCAATTTATATTGCTCCGCAATATATCACAAAGCTCGGAACGCTCGGAGAAGTCAAGATGGAATCGGTGTTCAACATAAATACCATGAAATATGATGTGAATAATTATGACGATTCCTTTCAGATACTGCTGTTCTCCGTGATAAGCATTGTTGTGTGGATAGTGGCGCTGTTCATATGGATGAAGAATGTTATCGCCGTTTATAACTTACAGCTCAAGGCAAAGCGCGGCGAGCACATAAACTCTTTCGTTGACGACCTCAACGCAATGCTGAACGAGAAGTTCCATGTCACGCTGCTTACGCTGCCCGTGCTGGGTATCGTACTGTTCAGTGTTATACCCATTTTCGTGCTGATACTTGTCGCGTTCACCAACTACGACCAGCAGCACATGCCGCCCGCGGAGCTTTTCACCTGGACGGGACTTTCGAATTTTATCAACCTGTTCGGCGGCGGCTCACTTACCATCACGTTCGGCTATTCCTTTACAAGAGTGCTTATCTGGACGCTTGTATGGTCGCTGTTCGCGACGACTACGACGTTTTTCGGGGGAGTGCTGTTGTCGCTGTTCCTCAGAAACAAGCGCACGAAGCTCCCTAAGCTGTGGCGTTCGTTGTTTGTTGTTACCATCGCGGTTCCGCAGTTTGTAACGCTGCTGCTTGTCCGCAACTTCTTCGCGAATAACGGTATCGCGAACACCATGCTGAGAAACATAGGCGTTATGGGTCTGCTTCAGGACATAGGACTGCTGACCTCGGATTATATCCCGTTCCTGTCGTCCCCGGGCTGGGCGCATGTGATGATAATCCTCATCAATATCTGGATCGGCGTACCGTACCAAATGCTGGTAATGACGGGCGTTCTCTCCAATCTCCCCGAAGACCAGATAGAAAGCGCTTCCATGGACGGCGCGACCAAATTTCAGATATTCAGACATATCACAATGCCCTATATCCTGTTTGTGACAGGACCGTCGCTTGTGACGGATTTTGTCAGAAACATAAATAACTTCAACGTTATTTACCTGCTCACGCAGGACGTTTACACCACCACCAACCAGGCTCTGGCGAACAGCCAGGCAAGGGAAGTCGATCTGCTGGTAACGTGGCTGTTCAGGCTGACGCAGGAGTACTACAACTACAAGATGGCTTCGGTAATAGGTATCTGCGTATTCGTTCTGTGCTCGGTGATCACGCTTGTAGCGTTCGGGCTTATGACGCGCGGCGATAAGGAAGGAGTGTACAACTGATGAGCAAAAAACGTATCATATTAGATATACTCCGGCACGTTGTGCTTGTGATCATTTGCGCGTTCTGGCTTATCCCGATCGTGTGGCTGGTAGTTACATCGTTCAGCGCGTATCCGGGGCGCAATACCTCGCATTTCTTCCCCGAGCAGTGGACTTTCAATAATTATATCGCGCTGTTCGGCTCGGACACCGTTGCCAACTTCAAGGCGTGGTTCATGAATACCTTTAAGATAGCGGTGGTATGCTGCATAGTTTCCACGCTGTTCACCATCATGGTAGCCTATGCGACCTCGTTCTTCAAATTCAGGGCGCGCAAGCCGATGATGAATGTTGCGGTCATACTGAACCTGTTCCCGGGCGTTTTGTCGATGATCTCGGTTTACTTCATTCTGAAAGCGCTGGATCTCACCAACACACATCTGGGTCTGACGCTGGTATACTGCGCTTCGTCGGGACTTGGCTTCCTTATCGCGAAGGGATATTTTGACACCGTGCCGAGATCGCTTTGCGAAGCGGCAAAGCTGGACGGAGCAAGCCAGGCGCGGACGTTCTTCACGATAATCATGCCGCTGTCAAAGCCTATCATCGTGTACACGATAATCAACTCGTTCCTGACGCCGTGGACGGACTTCGTTTTCGCGAAAATGATCCTCAACTCCGGCATATCGGATATGTGGACGGTTTCTATCGGACTGTACAACATGCTTGAAAAGAGCCTTATCAACTCCTACTTCTCGATATTCTGCGCTGGCGGCGTGGTAGTATCGATACCGATCTCGGTTCTGTTCGTTATCATGCAGAAGTTCTATGTTGACGGCATAACAGGCGGCGCGGTCAAGGGTTAATAACTGTGTTGCTTCTCTGTTCCTGAGCGAGCGGAGAAGCAACTTTATTGTATTGGAGAGGAGTGAGAGCCATGGCTCCGCGGCGTGTACCGCTAACTATTCCCGTATGCTCGGCGAATTTCATGAAGATGACCGGAACGGTGCTGCTGACCCTGTATTTTTTCGCGCAGTCGGTTATCCGGAACGGTATTCTTGACGCTCCGAACAAAACCGCGCAGGAGCTCAACGAGCTTTCGGCGGCAAGCTACGACGCCTATATGTTCATGGGCTTGGCTTCCGTGCTTATGCTGATAGGGTCGGTGGCTGTCCCGATATTCTCATATCTGCTTGTTGTCGGTCTTGAAAAGACCTCGGATATAAAAAAATATATCCTTACCGTGCTGGCGGCTGCACTGCTTACGGAGATACCCTACGACTGGGCGGTGTCCGGCAGGATGTTTGATTTCGGAGATCAGTGCTTCCTGTGGACGGCACTTATCTCACTGATAATGATAGCACTGATGAAGACTTTCAGCGGAAAAAGCGCGGCGGCTGTCATCATCAACATAATGCTTGTTTGCGGCGGCTGTATCTGGGCGATATTTTTCAGGAGCAAATTCGGCGCGGGTTTTGTTCTTATGACCGCGGTACTGTATCTGCTGCGTGAGAAAAAGGGCGTCGGCATACTTATCGGCGTTGTAATTTCGCTGATATACATTTCCGCGCCGCTCGGTTTTATTCCCGTTGCGCTGTACAGCGGCGAGCGGAAAAATCTCGACAAAAAGCCAAGCAAGTACGGATATTATGTATACTGTCCGATTTTAGCTCTTGCATTTGCTCTGCTTACAAATCTGGCGATTACGGGAATTTCGGGATAGCTCCGAAAGGGGGAGAATTATGTCTGAAAAAATGACAGTAAACGAAAAAGAATTTGAGATAATCAAGCTGCTTGGAAAAGGGAAGGGCGGATATTCCTATCTCGCGGGAGACGGAGCGCGGAAATACGTTCTGAAACAGATACATCACGAGCCGTGCGATTATTATCAATTCGGTAACAAGATCGAAGCGGAAATGAATGACTACAAACAGCTGAAAGAGATCGGCATAAAGATCCCCGCGCTTATTGATGTTGATATAAAGAACGAGCGCATTTTAAAGGAGTTCGTTGACGGCGAGACCGTATACGAGCTTATATTACAGGATAAAATGATGTCCGTCTATACCGAGCAGCTCCGCGAAATGTGCAAGCTGCTGTATGCCGCAAAAACCAATATAGATTATTTCCCGACAAACTTTGTGGTGCAGAACGGCGAGATATACTATATTGATTATGAGTGCAACGAATATATGGACGAATGGAATTTTGAAAACTGGGGTATAAAATACTGGTCGAAAACTCCCGAGTTCCTGCAATATGTTCGGGAACACTCATAAATAATAAAGTGCCTGGCATTGCTGTCCGGCACCATTTTTTTAGCTTTCGGTAAGGGTGAGGTCGTCCCATGCGCCCCACGCCTTTGCTATCGCGTCGACCTTTACGCCCACGACAACCTCTGCGCCCTCGGGGATATCGATGTTGGTTATCACTGGGTTATCCCAGTTCTGCCAGGAAGATACCTTAGTGGGAGCGGTGAGAGTGGTTCCGTTTACCGTGATATAAAGCTCGAACACCGAGCTTGCGCCCGCTGCGCCGCCCTGGAGATAAGCTCCGAGATCGTATGTCCCGGCAGGGATACCGGTTATCGTCTGCTCGGCGGTGAACTTAACCGGCTTGTCGTCCCAGAATTTGAGGCTGTACAGACCGCTGCGCTTGTTGTTGTCCTGCTCGCGCGCAACGCCGTTTCCGCCGATCTTCCACATGCTCATGTCCATGTCCTCAAAGCCGGGGTTTTTGATGTAGTTTATTTTCTTGATCTCAAGGGTACATTTTACAGGGTACTCCGTTCCGCCGGAAGAGGCGGTGCCGTCTATCTCGTAAACATTCGCGCTGTCGGTGCTTATACCGGCGGTCTGACCCTCGTCCCAGACAACGGGGATATCGGAATACCCGCCGCTGTTCATGAGCGCGGGAACGGTCTGCGGAAGCGTGAGCGGCTGACCTATCCCGCTTTCAAAGCCGATGTCGTCCACTCTGACCGTTTCAAGCTCCGCGGTCGTACCGCCGAAAACGTACTTGAATATCCTCAGTGATTCCAAGGGATCTCCGTTAAAGTCAAACATCGCCTGATTATCCCACGCAGAGCCGCCGAAATAAGCGCCCGCGTCGCTCGGGTCGTAGGTCTTTGCCGCGGAGGAAGCCCAGCCGCTGCCGTATGTCTCCCAGGCGCTGCGGTTGCGTTCAAGCACCGCGTCCGCGTCCGCGGCGGAGGGGTCGTATACCTCGACGGGTATCCACGCGGGCTCCCAGTAGAATACTCCGTTGCCTTCCGCGTCCTTTACGGACTGCATAATGGCGCGAACCTCGTTTGCCTGCCCCTGCACCGAGATATCATAATCAAGCGCGATACCCGCAGATCCGGAGCTTACAGAGTTAGCGTTTCCGTCGCCGTCGCTGTCGGTGTATACATAGGAGGTCTCGGCAACGATAACGTCCTTTCCGGTGAGCTCCTTGAGGGCTTTGAGCCGTTCGGTGAGCTGTTCCGCAGTTCCGTGCCAGAAAGTATAAAAGGACACCGCGAACACGTCATAGTCGATATTTGCGTCGTTCAGCGCGTTGGCAATTTCAATAACGCCGTTTTCAAGCGCGTTGGTATAGTGGAGCACGACTTTAACGTCCCTGCCCGTCTCCGCGGAGACCTCGCGTACCGCCGCGCTGCCCTGCGCGATCAGCTCGTTGATGCGCGTGCGGTCTGTCTCGCCCGCCATTCCGTTGTTTATCTCGTTGCCGACCTGGACCATTGTGACGTTCACGCTTTCGTCAAACAGGGTTTTCAGGCTCGACTTGGTATAATCATAGAGCGCCTGCTTTTTGTTGTCAAACGTGTAGTGAGCCCATTCCTTGGGGGATTTCTGCTTTGAGGGGTCAGCCCAGAAGTCGGAGTAGTGGAAGTCTATCATGACCGGAAGCCCCGCTTCCGTTGCGAGCTTGCCGATCTTTACCGCCGTATCCAGGTCGTTGTGACCGCCGCCGTAGGTAACGCCGTCCTTGTCCTTGGGGTCGTTCCAGACGCGTATGCGTATGCAGTTTACGCCGCTTTCCGCGAGCAGCCGGAAAAATCCCGCGTCGTCAAGCTCATTGCCCTCGAAGTCCCTGTATACAACGCCGCTTTCTTTTTGTGAGAGATAGGTCGAAACATCTGCGCCGCGGATAAAGCTGTCGGTAATACCCTGTATCGGCTCGACGTACAGCTCCGAATCCGCCGCGGCGCTGCCCTCAAATCTGTAAATGACCGCGTTGTCCGTTTTTTTTCCGGAGCAGCCGCTCAGCAGCAATGCCGCCATCACGGCGGGGAATATCCTGTTGAATTTTCGGTTGAACATGATAAGCACTCCTCAATGTTTGTTTTCTGTGAATGTCCTGCGCGGAGATAAATTTTTCCTATTATATTTATTATAGCAAGAAATTCCCAAAAAGTCAAGAGCGCATTTTGTGCATAGATTTGCAGTTAAAGCAGTTGTATCATTGACACACTGCTGAAAAATGCTATCATTGTATTATGGTGATAATTATGCAGAACAGAATAACTGCCGTACTCATACCGGAGGACTGCGGCACATTTTATGCGTTAGTTTGCGTACCGCATTGGAGTTAACCCAGGACGATACAGAAAGGAGAGCCGCAATGAGCAAACAGCCGATAATCACAGTAAATGTAACGGCATATCCTGCGCAGGGGGTTGAGGGAAGCACGGCAGGGGTTTTCATGATACCTTTTTCCGCGGAGGCGGTAGGGGAATTATTTACGGGGAAAACGGTGTTCAACGGCACCGACACTCAGATATCAAGGGACGGCAAATTTTCGCTTTCCGCGAGGTATCTGTTTGAGGGTACCGACCGCGCGGGCGAATGGTGCAGAATGTTCATTGAGAATGTCAGAACGTCGCTTGACCGCTGCACTCCCACCATCATAACAGACAGCCGCGAGCTGGCGTTCCTGGAGACCGCAGAATTATCGTCGTCGGTGGAGTGCGTGGAGAACGGCGTTATTGTCAGAATATTCGGGGAGTGAGATATAAATAATTTACAATATTGCCCTTGATTTTCCTTCGGAAATGTGATAAAATATACTTATCGGGGGTGAACGGTATGAATATATACAGCAACGCGTCAATAAACAGAATTATCTCCCGCAAGTCGAAAAAAGCTGCCCGGTCGGAGATGCTCAAAAACCATACGAAAAACGCGCCCAAGACAAGAAAATCCGAGTATTCCCGCGTCGTGAGTTCAAGCGGAGTCCGTATCGAGCTTTCGGAGGACGCAAAAAGCCTTATGTGGAACAATTACATCGACAAGGTCCTTGAAAGCGGCGATCCGCTGCACGGTGTAAGCTATGAGGAATACGCAGCATACTACAAGGATAAGCATGGCTTTATTGACTATAAAACGGAGCAGGATTACAGGCAGGCTCTAAAAGGGGATAACGCTTCTCTGCGCGCTCGGGAATGGAGAAATAATCCCGATTATGAGATCCCGCAGCGCCTGTTTGATGACCCTCTGATCGCCGCCGACAGAAATTCCGCGCTCGAAAAAATCCGCAATGATGAGGAACTGCAGGAGTGGGAATACAAAATACTCAACACTTTCCCTGACGCGAAAGAGGGCTGTGATATCGTCAATGACGCGCGGCTCACACAAAGATTTTGCAGACTGGAAAAAATATCGCCTCCGAGCTTGCGGCGGCGGGAATTGAACTCGCTCCCGATGAAGAACTGAAATTCGAGGTTTGGGGTCACGAAATGAAGGTCTCGGGCAGTTCCGATGATGAGAAAATGCAGGCGGTGCTTGATACGCTCGGTCATCACGCGCGGTCAATGTATTACCTGTATATTGACAGTCATGACGGGATGTCCAAGGCGGGTGTGCTTGCGTACAGGAACGGGGCTTTGAGCTGTACATAAATTGCTGCCCCGGACTTAAATTTTTTTGATCTGAAATTTTCTGCGGCAGCTCTATGTGTCATAACTATATTATAAAAATTTACGGGAAAGGTTTGAACCGCCTTTCCCGTATTTGACTGCGGAAGTATCAAGCTCTTCCGCTGAAATCTTCCTTAAGCATTTCAAAGATATTTTCGACAGCCGGTCTTGCGCCGTTCATAGCTCCGGGCGTATTGCTGTCCAGGTTCCCGGCGGCGCGGGCGAAAAAGTCCTCGATCACCATCATCCGCTCTGTCCGCCGAGACTTGAATTCCTCGGTCATACGGCTGTATTCCGTGTCCGTGTGTCCGGTGTATTTAGCCTTGATGTATTCCATTAGAAGCTGCGTGTACAGCTCGTCATCGTCGAGATAGTTTCCGGCTCCGCCGAAGGGACTGACATAACCCGAAAAACCGTCTCCCGTATCCATTTTGCACAGATATCCCTTGTGATTTGCGTTGAAGGGCATTACCCCGTACATGTTCTCAGCCTCGTCAAGCGAGAAAACATTCAGATACGCGAGGTCGAGCATAAAGTTCCCGAAGTCGGGGTGCGAGAAGCTGCACGCGCTCAGAAAATCAATGTCATACCGCGAGCTGAGCCACTCCATCTGCTCGTCGGTGATCTCGTGAGAGGGAGTGCGGCTGTCCGCGTCAATACCCTCCGACATAAGCTGTTCCTTTACCGTTTGGAGCGCCCTGCGGTTTACACTGTAACCCCTGATCGAATCCGGGTCAATAGTGTACAGACTGTCGCTCGTCCACCTTGCGGGCGCGCCTGCCGCCTCCGGCGGAGTCTGCGCTTCAGTTAACAATACTCCCCCGAATGCGGTATCTGTAATTGATGTTTCGTTATCCGAGGTATCGTTTATCCCGACTATCTCGCCCTCAACGCCGAATCCGAGAAACACTGCGCCGAATGCGCTTTCCTCCGCTCCGTTTGTATCGGGCGTTTTTTTGTCCCGTGCCGGAGCTGACTGCCTGAAAATGTCACTGTAATTTGTTGTTCCGATATTTGTCATAATGACCTCCATTGATGTTTTATAGCAGAGGGGAATACCTAATATGTATCAAGGTTTTTACCCCTCTGCTATTTACTTCCGTTTTATACTACGATTAGTAACCTAAACTATTTGAGAAATTTAAACTTTGTTGGTTTTTAACAAATATCTTCTATCATCTTTATCTAAATTTAACAGGGGATTTTTCACGTTATCCTCCGTTTCATCGGCGAAGAGCTTTTCGAGCAGTTCCAGAAAATCGTGGTTCACTTCCCAGCACTTTTCTCTGACGATCTCGGCAAACTCAATATCACCGTCAACCGCCCTGTTCGGATCCTTTGAGCGCTCGACATAAAAACTTATCCTTTCTTCAATACGTGAAACGTAATCGCGCATATAGTCAAGCGGACTTTCTTCGCCCGTGGTCATCGGTATTTCCGCAAGTATATATCCGCCGTTAAAGCTGTCGGGTCTTGTATCCAACGGTGATTCTTGGTATTCCAGTGCGCGCATCTCCTCCTCGGAATAGATCTCCAGCTTCACAAGATCGTCAAGAAAATCGCAGTACTCGTCGGTTTTTCTGTAAACTCCCACCAAGGAATAGAGCGACGGGGAACTGATATCAAAATTTTGAATTTCGGTCGAGTACATCTTCATATTCGGGAAATCGTACTTTGATCTCAGCCAGTCAATCTGCGCTTCGGTAATGCCGCGTACCGGTATAAACCACCCGGTAAGCAGGGTCATAAGTATAATCACCATAAGCGCGAATATTACGCACTGTTTCAGGCTGTAATGCGGCAGGGTGGCGGCGGAGAGTTCTATCGGAACACGCGTGTTTTTTTCGTACCGCGCGAAAACTTTTTTCATTGCAATGCGGTGCCTGAGCGAAAATTTATGCTCCGGTACATTGTCGAACTCCGCGAACTCGCGCCTCAGCGATTCGCCGAGAATTTCTTTAAATACGCTTTCATTCATATCTGCCGCCCCTTTCGTCAATAAAATCTCTTATGGACTTCCGCGCGAGCATTAAGCGCTTTTTAGCCGCGGCAAGCGATATGTTCAGCCTTTGCGCGGTATCGTCTATCGACAGACCGAAAAAGCAGTGCAGCATTAAAACCCCGCGTTGAGTTTCCGGCAGTCCGTCAATAAATTTAAGTATCCCGTCACGCGATATTCTGGCGAACAGCCCGTTCTCAAGCGATACCGCACCGACCTCGGGGATATCGTCATCAAGCTGCTCGACCCTGTGTTTGTTTTTGTTTTTGAACATATCGACCGCGATATTTCTCACTATAACATCAGTGTAGGCTAGCCTGTTTTCGGGGGGAATATCAAAGAATTTTTCGGGCTTGTCCGCGATCCTCGAAAAAACCTCCTGTACCACGTCCTCCGCGTCCTCTTCATTATGCAGTTTTGATAACGCGATAGAATAAAATCTGCTTTTATATACGGAATAGAATTCGGCTAACTCGCTGCGCTGTTCCTCGTTTTCTATTACCGCAAATGTAGTATCAAACAAAGCTCATCACCTCTTAAGTCAGATTATAACATAGATAACGCGAAAAATCAAGATGATATCTTTGCGGATATGAAAAATCCCGCAGCTCTTCCGGGAGTTGCGGGATAATTATATTTCGGATACTTCGCAATAATTGTGCGGTATTTTAATTGCCGATTTCAAGCTGCTTTTTCAGCAGCTCATATATTTTGTTATGATCCTCCGTGTTCGGGTGGATATCCATTATGCCTATATTGGTGTACTTGCCGGCTTTGCCGTCAAAGGCACTGTGTACATCTATAACGCTCACTTTTCCCCCTTGCAGAAGCGTTATCCCGAAATTCAGAAGAGAAAGCTGCTCCTGCGCGGCTTCGGAAGCGGCGTTCAGCAGCTCGTTCCTCGAAAACGGATTGTAAACCGTCATCAGGATTATTTCCGTATCCGGGTTGACTTCCGAGATCAGCTTCACGCATTCGGATATATTATCCAGCATATTCTTTACATCGACATTTTGGGCGGCTTCAAACGCGGAGCTCAGTATTTTTTGTATATTTTCATCGGACATGTCCGGCTGATATTCCTGCGCATACAGCGTAGCAATAAGCTCACTGTCGCTCATCATTGCGGAGATCATAGGCTGAAGAAAATCGTTTCCGCCTATGGAGATAACCACCACATCGGAATCCAACAGGGCTTCGGTAAGCTCCTCCGAGGATTTAAGAGCGTCCAGAAGCTCCGCGGTCGTTCTTCCGTCCACTGCGAAGTTTTGATAGCTCTCAAATTCCGAACCCAGCATATTGCCGAAGGACAGCGGTGCCGAAAAATTGTTTCCGGGCTCGTATTGCGGAAGCATACAGCCCGACGCTATCGAGTCGCCGAGGATCGTCAGTGATCTGTATTCCGTGTATTCCTCCGAGGGCTCACTTGTAACATATTCCTCTGTGGGATCGCTCGTGTTTGCGGAATTGATTTCTTCGGAGGAAACATCATTGCTCGGGGGAGTACTTTCCTCCGAAAAAACGCTCTCTTCCGAGGAAATATTTACTTCCGAGTTAACGTTGTTGTTGGAGCTCACTGGTTCCTTATCCGCCTTGCAGGCTGTCATAGAGAGCGCGGCTGCGGCACATAGAAAAAGTGCAAGAAATTTTTTCATAGTTCGGTTTCCTTTCGTGGTTTGCTGTTCAATGATACAGATTTTCCGATAGAGTAAAACCAAGCGGTTTTTCATTTAAAAAGTCGCTTTTGGTGATTATTATTGACAAAAAAGCTCCCTGCCAAAAAACAGGAAGCTTTTCCCCTTATTTCAGGGTATCAATGGTGGAGATAAGGCGTGTTTACGTTTACCCTCGTTTTTTGTATATGCATTATTCCCTTTAAAATTTATAATTTTGTAGAACAATTTACGAAGCTCTTAAAAACGCACTTGAAATTTTGCGTAAATTGTGATATAATAACGATGGTATTAAGAATTAATGAATGATAAGATAAAAGTGTCAAAGTGGAAAATAAAAAATATTTAGGAGGAAAATGACTATGAAATTTTTGGTGTTGGATAGCCGCCCATATAACCTTGATATATATAGAAATTGCTTTTTACTTATTCGCGATAGATGGAATGATTGGTTTAAGTATAAAACCCAATGCTATGCTATTTTTGTAACAAATGATCAGAAGCCAATTGATGTTGGTGACGTTAAAATTGGACAGTTAGATATGCGTGAAGCGCAGTAGACTGCAAATTATCCTGAAACTTTTGAGGCATTACCCAAGGATTGTTTTTCCTTGGGTCAAAGCGAAATTTATTACGATCAAATCAAAAATATACTAAACGATAAGGATAGGGTCGAATATTATACAGCAATGCGTGATGTTGCCTATGATTTAGAATTATATAATCAAATAAAAGATGAAAATGTAACAAATAAATCTCTTATGCGTTCGGTTTCATATTTTATGATCCACCAACAATTCCATCGTATTGCAATGGGAAAATCAAAACTTACGCCATATGATATTGAATATACATTTCCGTCGCAAAACACGGATAATCCCGCAAAACTGACTTTTCATGTTGAGCCTGAGTCTTTCCTCCAACCAATATTCATGTAATAATTGGAAGAAACAATGTTGGCAAAACGTTTTTTATAAAACATTTTATACTTGCCGCTTATGACAAAAAATTAGATCATAGTACTCATGGTGAGCTAAAATCAACGAATGAAGCGACAGGAATAATGGTTAATTCTAAAACGCAGGCGTTTGCTAATATTCTATGTATATCATTTAGCCCTTTTGATAATTATCAAGAAATAATTAAATTACAAGACGATATAAACAAAGAAATGCCTTTTTCATTTATTGGATTAAATAAAAGCGAACCTGCAAATCTTGATGATGAATTTATAAAAAGTCTTAAAAACTGTCAATGCAGTAAAAGAAAGATGCAAATGTTAAGCAATGCACTGAAAACGCTGGCAACCGATCCAATTTTCAATCATTCAGAACTTAATGAACTTATAAGTATGGATTGCAATAATGATACAGGCGATTTACAATTACAGGAAAATCAGTCAAAAGTTAGCAGTAGTTTTAACAATTTAAGTTCTGGCCATC
>CAZKJC010000012.1:0-19916 GCA_964552995.1 uncultured Ruminococcus sp. | reverse complement strand
GCTTACCAGCACGGGCTCTTTCATACCGGTAAGGTCGGGCGCGAACAGCCCTCCGAAGCCGCCGATACCCGAAACGCAGCCCGCGATCTCGGTGCGCTTGATATGCTCCTTCATCAGCCTTACCGACTCATACCCCGCGGTAACGTCAACGCCCGCCGCCTTGTAGCTATCACTGTAACTTTTCATAATTGCCTCCATATCAATGTAACAACGGCAAGAGGTAAGGCTCGGTGCGCTCCGGCGCGATCTTATACTCTCCCTGCTTCTTACCTCTTGCCGCAAAATTATTCTTCGATCTTCATTTCAAATTTATCCTTGGGTATCTCATCGGGAACGTCTATCGGGTAGCTGCCCGTAAAGCAGCCGCGGCAGAATCCGCAGCCCGCGTCCTCGGCGATCTTAAGGACCGCGTCGGTGCTTAAAAAGCCCAGGGAATCCACGCCGATGATCTCCGCGATCTCGGGAACGGTGTGCTTGTTGGCTATAAGGTTCTCCTTGCTGTCAACGTCCGTTCCGAAGTAGCACTCGCTGATAAACGTCGGCGCGGAGAACCGCATATGTATCTCCTTTGCTCCGGCGCTCCTCAGCAGCTTTACCACCTTTGCGGAGGTAGTGCCTCTTACCATGGAGTCGTCGACCACCACGACGCGCTTTCCGCGCACGGTTTCGTCGATAACGTTCAGCTTTATATTCACCGAGTTTTCTCTCATGCTCTGGGTAGGCTGTATAAACGTCCGCCCGATATAGCGGTTCTTGACAAAGCCCACGCCGTAGGGTATCCCGCTCTCCTGCGAGAAGCCCAGCGCCGCGTCCAGACCGCTGTCGGGGCAGCCGATGACCACGTCCGCGTCGCAGGGGTGCTCCTGCGCGAGGAATCTGCCCGCTCTCAGCCGCGCCTTATGCACGCTGCAGCCCTCTATGACCGAATCGGGGCGCGCGAAATAAATAAACTCAAACACGCACATTGAGCTTTTCCCGCCGCAGTGGGTCTTTATGCTCTCGATCCCCTTTTCGTCGATAACGACTATCTCCCCCGGCTCGATATCGCGCACGAACTTAGCGCCAACGCTGTCCAGTGCGCAGGTCTCGCTCGCCACGACATACCCCTCACCGTTGGGAAGCTCCCCCAGGCAAAGCGGGCGGAAGCCCTGCGGGTCGCGGGCGGCTATCAGCTTTTTCGGGGACATCACGCACATCGAATACGCTCCCTTGATACGCTCCATAGCGTGCTCCACCGCCTCCTGGATAGAGCGGCTGGTAAGGCGCGCGCGGGTGATCTCATAGGAGATGACCTCCGTATCGCTGGTGCTGTGGAAGATAGCGCCGTTAAGCTCGAACTCCCTCCGCAGGTCAAGCGCGTTTATGAGATTTCCGTTATGCGAGATGGCGAGCGCGCCCTTCATATGCCTTACAACCATAGGCTGGCAGTTGGCGGCGTTCACGTTTCCCGTGGTGGAATAACGGACATGCCCGACGGCTATGCGCCCCGTCTCAAACTCGTCAAGTATTCGCTCAGTGAACACCTCGTTCACAAGCCCTACGCCCTTATGCTGCCTGAAAACGCCGCGGTCGTTGACGACTATCCCGCAGCTTTCCTGCCCTCTGTGCTGGAGGGCGTACAGCCCAAAATACGTTAAATTCGCAACGTTGGTCGGCTGATTCGTGTAGATACCGAATACGCCGCATTCCTCATGTATATTATCAAACATGGAAAACCCTTTCTTTTCGGTGCGGTCTGCGCCAAATTATCCGAATATCCTGTGCATCATTTCATTGTACGCATCCTCGACGCCGCCCATATCACGTCGGAATCTGTCCTTGTCGAGCTTCTCGTGAGTAGTGCTGTCCCAGAAGCGGCAGGTGTCGGGGGATATCTCGTCGGCAAGCAGTATCTCGCCGTGGAAGCGCCCGAACTCGATCTTGAAGTCAATAAGGTCAACGTTGATATCCTTGAAGAATTTCAGCATGAACTCGTTTACCTTGAACGCGTATTTCGCGATAGTGTCGATCTCATACTTTGTCGCGAGATCGAGCGCGAGCGCGTAGTAGTCGTTGATGAACGGATCGCCGAGATCGTCGTTCTTGTAGCTGAATTCCAGCGTCGGACAGGAGAGCTTTCTGCCCTCCTCAATGCCCAGCTTCTTGGAGAAGCTGCCCGCCGCAACGTTTCTCACTATGACCTCCAGCGGAACTATCTCGACCTTTTTGACCAGGGTCTCGCGCTCGGAAAGCTCCTCAACGTAATGGGTGGGAACGCCCTCTTTTTCAAGCAGCTTGAACATAAAGTTGGTCATTCTGTTGTTTATAACGCCCTTGCCGCTGATGGTGCCCTTTTTCTCACCGTTGAACGCGGTCGCGTCGTCCTTGTAGTCAACTATTACCAAATCGGGATCGGAGGTCGCGTAGACCTTCTTTGCCTTGCCCTCGTACAGCTGTTCTGCCTTTGTTACGTTTGCCATTTTTTGTTCCTCCATAATATAATTTACATTGCCTTGACGGCCATCAAAGTATCCATACAGTGCTTGTGCGGCACTCCGCCGCTGTTACAGGCGAAAATGACCTCCTCGCAGCGCTCAAATCTCCAGTCGTGATAGTGCGTGAAAAGCTCTCCCGACCGCCAGTTTTTGCGAAGCTCCGGCTCGTTGTCGGGCGCGCGCGAAATAAAAGGCTTGTCCACAAACACATTGAGAGCGTTCACACCGCCCGCCAGAGTGTGCTCACACCAGTTGCCGAGCACCTCGCCGCGCAGCTCCTCGGGCACATAATGCAGCACTCCCGAACAGAATATCACGTCAAAATCCTTTTCAAGACGATAATCCATGATATCCGCGCGGAAAAAGTCGATATTGACCCCGTGCCCCTCCGCGAGCCGCTTTGCCTTGTCTATCCCCGACTGTGTGATATCAAACGCGCTGACGATATAACCGTTTTTCGCGAAGAACACTGCGTCCTTTCCCTCGCCGCAGCCCGCGTCAAGCAGCCTTAACGGCCGCGTCGGCGGCAGCAGCTTAAGCACCTCGAAGCACATAAAGGACGGATTCACGCCCCAATAGTACTCCTTTTCTCTGTAACGCTCCTCGTAGTGAGCCGAGGTGCGCTTCTCCGCCGCGTAGCCCAGCAGCGCGTCAATGCTTGTGCCGAGCACCTCCGCCAACGACGGCAGCAGTGAGATATCGGGAGCCGTCACTCCGTTTTCCCACTTGCTTACTGCCTGATAGGAAATGTCAAGCTTTCCCGCCAGCTCCTCCTGAGTAAGTCCGCCGCGCGTTCGCAGCGCCTTGATGTTTTTGCCGATCGTATTCATCCGATCACTCCTTTCCGTAAAGATCATACCACAGAAAGCGCCCTGTGACAATAACCCGTTTTTACAGTCGGGAGCGTTTCTCAACTCTCGGTTGAGTTATATCTCTTTAGCCATCTCCTGCATTTTCCTGTCAGCCTCGAGATTTTTATCGTTCTGGCGCTTCTTGAACTCCGAGAGCTTGTCCGCTAACTCATCATCGGCAACCGCCAGAATTTCCACCGCGAGATAACCCGCGTTTGCCGCGCCGTCAATTCCAACGGTAGCCACGGGAACTCCCGGGGGCATCATGACCGAGCTTAACAGCGCGTCCATTCCCTCAAGAGCCTTTGCCTTGACCGGAATAGCTATAACGGGAAGAGTGGTATTTCCCGCGACCGCGCCCGCGAGGTGCGCCGCCATTCCCGCGGCGGCTATCACAACGCCGAAGCCGTTCTCACGCGCCGAGCACGCGAACTCCGCCACCTGCTTGGGCGAACGGTGTGCCGAGAGCACGCGCATCTCGAACTCCACGCCGAACTCTTTCAGCACCTCTCCCGCCTTTTTTACCACGGGAAAATCGCTGTCGCTGCCCATAAGTATCGCCACTTTTTTTGACATTTTAAAATCCTCCGTTTACTCCTTATACTAATTTATGATCGGAGTATAGACAAGATTTGCGAAAAGACCACACCTAGCGCAAGGAAAATCGACGCCGGCGTACTGTATGTACGCCAAGGAGATTTGACGCAGCGATAGGTGCGGGATTTTTGCAAAGATGTCTATACGGAGATTATAAATTAGTATTACATCTAAAAAAGCTGTATGCGCATACAATACAGCGAATACAGCTAAGATCACGATCTGATTTTATGTGCAACTATTCTGTAAAAAAACGACAAACTACTGCGATCAAAACAATATATTCCGAACATCATCAAAATCCCCTGTCGGTAATTTTTTACAGTCACTGCCACACACAGCAAATCACTACTCATATTTTACACTATATTCCGCCGAATTGCAATAGGTTTTTTATTTTTTTAGCAAAAAAGACAAAGCAAACACAAAATATATGCTATTATTGTTATAATAAATACAAAATGACGGAATTTATTGTCGCCCGCTGTCCGCCTTGTTTCCCCTGTTGTTATACTTAAACATGACGAAAGCCGCCGCGATAATTATCACATACCCCGTTAAGCTCAACAGGTCGGGTATCTGTCCCATCACAAAAAATCCCAGCAGCGCGGCGAAAATTATCTGCGAATAATCGTAAACAGATACCTCCCGCGCCGGCGCGAAGCTGTACGCCGCCGTTATGGCAAACTGCCCGACCGCCGCGCATATTCCCGCCCCGATAAGATAAGCCCACTGCTCCCCGCTCATCGGCGAATACCCGAAGATCACAAACGGAAGCGCGGCAAGCGTCGAGAACGCCGAAAAGAAAAACACCACATAATACCCTTTTACGCCCTTTTGCGTGGCTCTCCTCACGAACGTATACGCCGCCCCCGCGCACACCCCGCCGATAAATCCCGCGCAGGAAGCGGCAAGCTCCGCGTTGTGAAAGCTCGGCTTTATCACCAGCAGCGCTCCCAGGAACGCCGCCGCCACCAGGCTCCACTGCACTTTATCCGCCCGCTCTCTGAGCACTATCGCCGAGAATACTATCGCGAAAAACGGCGACATCTTGTTCAGCATTGAAGCGTCCGACACCGTAAGCCTTGACAGCGCGTAGAAATTCCCCAGCATTCCCGCGAAACCGAAAACTGCCCTCATCAACAGATCGACACGCGCTCCCTTCGGCGGCACAACGGAGCACCTGTTCCTTATCATCACTCCGCTTGCTATTATCAGCGCGAAAAAGTTCCTGAAAAACGTTTTCTGCACCGTCGGAACGTCCCCCGACAGCGACACGAACATATTCATCAGCGCAAAAAACAGCGCTGACGTCACTATACACCCCATCGCTTTATATAAGCGCGGGTTTCTCTTTGCTTTCGTTCTTGGTCACCCTTATCTCAAAAAAATTTCCGCGACTCGCCCGCCACGTCTTACTCCGCTTTGCGGGGTTTTGCGCAAAATGACACATAATACGTTAGGCATTTACTCCCATATTGCGCAAAACCATGTTACACCGTGTCAGGCTCTCGCGGAAATTTTTCCTGCGTGGGCGAAACGCCGATCTTGGCTTTCTGCGCCTTTGCCGCGCGGTTTTTGTGTTGATCTAAGCTATCATGCAGTTAAGTTATGTTGACAAGAATAAAATGATTTAAAAGAATTTCCCGCACCGTTCATTCCAACGCTTTGCGTTGGAATGAACGGTGCGGGAAATTCATGCGTGGGCGTTATGCCGCTCTCAGCTTTCAGTGCCTTTGCTGCGCGGTTTTTGTGTAGATCTATGCTGCGCGGACTTTATTGCGCGTTTATCTCACTTATATACCTCGGCAGAGCCTGCTCGAAATTCACGCCGTATTCCCGCCTGTCGGGATCGATAGCCGTAAACCTAGCCGCCTCCGCGCAGAAGCTCACCGACGCGCGCAGAGCCCTTTCAAATCCCGCGCCCCTCATCATCGCTCCCACCAGTGCCGAAGCAAACAGATCGCCCGTTCCCATGCACAAAACCGGCTGTCTGGGAGCATACTCCTCATAAAACCGCGCTCCGTCGTAGGCTGCCGCCCCCGTAAGCTCTCCCGAACTATCCGGCTGAACTCCCGTTATGACCGCCTTTCCCGCGCCGAGCTTTATCAGCTCACTCAACATCTCGCCCGTGTCATACTCTCCGTGATCTCGTTCAAGCAGCAGACACGCCTCCGTGATATTTGGCATTATTATATCCGCCATCGCGCACAGCTCCCGCATTTTTTGCGGGTAATCCGGCGTAAGCGCCGAATACAGCCGTCCGTTATCCCCCATAACGGGGTCGACAAACACCACCGTATCCTCCGTGCGGAACTCCGTGATAAACTCCTTTATCAGCTCCATTTGCTCCGCCGTGGCTATATACCCCGTATATATCGCGTCAAACCGCGTTCCCAGGCGCTTGAGCTGCTCGCCTATCGGTTTTATCTCCTCTGTGAGGTCTTTGATATGGCTGCTCGGGAACCCCGTATGATTTGACAGCAATGCCGTCGGAAGTCCGCAGCACTCCACCCCCGCCGCCGATATCACGGGGATCGCCGCCGTAAGCGAGCACTTCCCAAGGCAGGAGAAATCCTGTATAGTTATTACTCTTTTCATGATCCTTGTCCCAATTCCCAGAAACGACACCAGAAGCTGCGCCAGCTTAGGTATCTCTATCGGCTTCGCGATATGCCCGTTCATGCCGCTCGCGATAGAGTGTTCTATATCCTCAATAAACGCGTTGGCTGTCATAGCTATTATCGGTATCTCTTGGGCGTCCGCCCTGTCCAGCGCACGAATGCGGCGGGTCGCCTCGTAGCCGTCCAGCTCGGGCATCTGGATATCCATAAATATCATCGCGTAATATCCCTCCTCCGACCTGCCGAACTTCTCCACAGCCTCCGCGCCGTTCTCCGCGAACTCCACTTTTATATTCGCCTCATTAAGGAACTCCGCGGCTATTTCGGCGTTAAAGCTCAGGTCCTCCGCCAGCAGCACCGTTATCCCGCCGAAATCAAAATCCGACATACGGACCTTCTGCGGCTCCTCCATGGCTATTTCGCCGATATACTTCTTATCGCTCTTGACGCTGCGCTTAAGGCATACCGTTATCTCAAACACCGAGCCCTCGCCCATCTCGCTCCTTACATGAATATCACCGTTCATCATTCTCGCGATATTCTGCGCTATCGGCATTCCAAGACCCGTTCCCTGCACGCTGCCCGTGCGCGAATCGTCCATGCGGGAAAAGGGATCGAATATTTTCCCTATAAACTCCTCGGGCATACCCACCCCGTTGTCCTCGACCGTGAATCTGTATCTGCACACATCATGTCTGTCGCGCTCCGGCTCGTCCACCGTCAGCTTTATTCTGCCGCCGTTCGGAGTATACTTTATCGCGTTGCTCAGCACGTTTATCAGAAGCTGCCGCAGCTTTGTCCTGTCTCCGGAAACGCTGTCATGAAACTCTCCGTACTCCGTTTCCAGGGTCTGCCCGCGCCGTTCCGCAAGAGGATACACCATTTTCAAGGTGTCGTCAAGAAATACTCTCAGATCAAAATCCTCCCGCACCAGAACCGTCTTGCCGCTCTCTATCGCGCTCAGATCAAGGACGTTGTTTATTACCTCCAGCAGATGCCGCCCCGCGAAATCTATCTTCTCCATACAGTCGATCACCCTGTCGCGGTCGTCGATATGCTCACGGGCTATCGCCGCCATACCGAGTATTGAGTTGAGCGGCGTTCTTATATCATGGCTCATCTGCGACATAAACAGCGTCTTTGCGTTACTTGCGTTCTTCGCCTGATAGAACGCGTCGCGAAGCGCCTGCTCTATCCGCTTGCTTTCGTTGCGCTCGTGTGTGATATTCCTTACGGTGGTAAGCCCCCATATCTCGTTCGTCTCCAGATCCTTCGTAAGTATTACCGCCTCGCGGAAAACTCCCTTTCTGCCATCTATCATAAACTCATACTCGTTGTCAAAGGTATAGCGCTTGCTGTTGAACATATCCAACAATGTTTCGGTAGCAAAGGTCTTTCGGAAGAAATCCGCCTCCTGCTTGGTGGTGAGGAGCTTGCTTTTTCTGTTTACATACTCGTTGAAGGAACAGGGCAGGCTGAGACCCATTTTCGGAAGCAGCGGCTCGGTGCCCTCCTGCTCGATTATCTCCTCATACAAAATATCCTTTGTAACATTGTATGTATAAACCGCCATCGCGGTGGATAAGATCGCCTTTTTATACTGCCGCTCCGAACGCAGCGCGAACTCCAGGCGCTTCTTGCCGCGAAGCTCCCTCTCCTTTTCCTCGTTTATGGGGAGTATGCTGGTGATCGCCATATAGGGGCTGCGCTCCTCGTCCGCGGCGGACTGGAACGCCTGAACTCTCACCCACTCATAATCCTCGTCGTTCGGGTACTTATGCCGAAGCTCCGACTCAAGAAGCGTCACCCCGTCCTCGAAATGCCTTATCATATTTTTCGTGAGGAATTTGTTGAGATTTTCCTCGCGCTGCTCCTCGGTAAGCTCGCACTCGCCGAGATACCGTCTTATCGTTTCGTCGAAATTGCCGAGCTCCTCCAGCCTGTCCGTTTTCTGACCAAGCCTGGAATCGAGCGAGAACATCTTCCCGCTGCGCAGATTTACCAGATCGACCCTCCTGTAAGGCAGCGCCAGTCCGTCCAGCATTCTTCTGTGCATAGACTCCTTGAAGCTCTCATCGGTCTCGTTCTTCACGTCCATAAACACTATAAACTCGCCGAACTGACCCGCCAGCGGCTTACGGAACCGCATATACCTCTGCCGCATTCTGTGAATGCCCGTTCCGTTGGGAGCGTTGTACCGCACCTCAAACTGGAACTCATCATCAAACCTGTCGAAATACTCCGGCATACGCTGTCTTGCGCTCATTCGCCTGTACAGATCGGCATCGTCGCTGACGGTCATTTCAAGAAAACTCTCCCGCCACTCGTCATACGTTATACTGCTATGCAGATTTGTCCCGAAAATATTATCACTTAAAAAATATATCCTGTTCGTTGCTATATCCGTCAGCGCGCACATCGTAAAGCTGTCGATTATCACGTCCATAAGCAGGTTCTTGAACAGCAGTATATCATTATCCTCCGACATACTTCTCATATCCGGCTCGGAAATATTTTTGAAAAAGCCCTTTATTACTATCCTTTCCTTATCACGCTCGTAAAGCATACCCGCGCAGCTGAAATAAACCCGACCGAGCAGCTCATGCCGCCACTCAAAGCGAGCTTCCCTTATAAATCCCTCGGCAACGCCGCGGATAGCCTTTTCCACCGTGGGTCTGTCCTCCGCTTTAACGCGCTCCTGCCACACACGATATAATTTTTCCGGCGCGAGGTCGATCGGAAGTCCCAGCCGCTTCAGCGCGTCCTCGTCCACAATAAGGCAATGGGGCTTTCCACTCTTGCATATCAGAGTAAACATTCCGGTCAGGTTTATCTCATTATCAATAGCCACATCTTCCTCCTTATTTCAAAAAAATTTTTTGCGACCCGCCCGCTACGGCTCACTGCGTTGCGCCGCAGCGGGCTCCCGCAAAAAATTTTGCTGCGGGGGCGATAAGTTGATCTATGCTTGCCCGCTTTTGCTGCGCGGGCGGTCGGTTGATCTATGCTCGCACCGTCTCGCTCCCCGATTATAGTGTTCTTTGATTTGTTGTTTTTGCTGTTTCTTCCGTTAATCTCTTGTGTAAAGATCGCGTGTGTATACCTTATCCGCAACGTCCTCCAGCTCGTCGGAGCGCCGATTGGCTATTATCACCGAGCAGCGCGACTTAAATTCCTCCAGACTGCCGCATATCTCATAATCCGCGAATCCGCTCTTGAGCATCGGCTCATAGATCAGTACCCGCAATCCCTTTTCCTTTAGCGACCGCATAATATCCTGCACCGAGCTCTGGCGGAAATTATCCGAATCCGACTTCATGGTCAGCCTGTACACCCCGACGGTATCTCCGCCCGCCTCGCGGCACTTGTCAGCTACCCGTCCCGCGACATATTCCTTTCGGGTGGAGTTCGCGGAAACTATCGCCGAAATGATATCATTGGGAACGTCCGCGAAATTCGCCAGTAGCTGCTTGGTATCCTTGGGCAGACAGTAACCTCCGTAACCGAACGACGGATTGTTGTAATGCGACCCTATTCTTGGGTCAAGACCCACTCCGTCTATTATCTGCCGCGTGTTCAGCCCCTTAAGCTCCGCGTAAGTATCCAGCTCGTTAAAATACGCCACCCTCAGCGCCAGATAGGTATTTGAGAACAGCTTTACCGCCTCCGCCTCGGTGGGCTGCATAAACAGCACGCTAACGTCCTTTTTCTCCGCGCCCTGTTTCAGAAGCTCCGCGAACGTTTCCGCGCGCGAACGCGAGCCATCGTCGGCTCCAACGATTATCCTCGACGGGTACAGATTGTCATAAAGCGCCTTTCCCTCACGTAAAAACTCGGGGGAAAAGATTATCCGTCCGCAGTTATAGCGCGCCCTTACGCTCTCCGTATATCCAACGGGAACAGTGGACTTTATCACTATCGTAGCGCTGTCGTTCACACTAAGTATCTCCTCGATAACGCTTTCCACCGCGCTGGTGTCAAAGTAATTCCGCTCCTCGTCGTAGTTTGTCGGCGCGGCTACCACGATAAGCTCCGCGGAGCGGTAGGCGTCGGCGCTCGCTTTCACTGCGGTAAGGGTCAGCGGCTTTTCCGCGAGATACCTTTCTATATATTCGTCGGCGATAGGGCTTTCGCGCCTGTTCACCATGGCGACCTTTTCCTCTACGATATCCGCCGCGGTCACCTCGTTATTCTGCGCGAGAAGCACAGCCATTGACAATCCCACATAGCCTAACCCTGCTATTGTTATCCTCATAATATTTTTTGCCCCCTTTTGTCATGTAATAATTTATTAAAATGCTTGTCGCCGTTATTTCAGCTCCACCACGGTAACGCCCGCTTCGCCCTCTCCGTAAGCGCCGAGCCGATAACTCTTTACGCTCGGGTTGGTCTTGAGCGCCTGGTGAACGGCGGCGCGGAGCGCTCCCGTTCCATTGCCGTGAATAATAACTATCTGCGACAGCCCTGCAAGCTGCGAGCTGTCGATAAAACGCTCCACCTCCAGCACGCCCTCGTCGCCGAGCATACCTCTGATATCCAACTCCATACCGCCGCGGCGGTTCATATTGGAGGTTATCTGCTTCTTTACGCTGCTCTTTGGCGGCTCTTTCTTTTTGGTATTCTCAACAAGCCGCAGATTCTTCTGATTGGTCTTGACCCTCATCATTCCGATCTGCACATAGCATACTCCCGACATATTCGGCAGCGTGAGCAGGCTGCCCTCGCGCCGCGTATCGGCGAGCATTACGCTGTCCCCTACCTTTAAGGGTCTGGGCAGCACATAATCCTCCGTTACCCTAACCACGACAGGGTTTGCCGCATCATGCATACGGTTGAGCTCTCCGCTTACTCTGGACTTTTTGTCCGCTATGCCCTTGCGCAGTTCTTCTTTATCTTTAGCCTTTTTTAGCTCCTCCAACTCGTTAAGCAGTATGTTGGACTTCGCGCGGGTATCCTCTATTATGCTCAGCGCCCGCTGCCGCGCCTTTTCAAGCTCCTTTTCCTTCTGCTGCTCCAGGTCGGACAGCTTCTGCTTCAGCTCGCCCTCGGTCAGCTTTGCGTTGCGCTCCGATACCGCAAGGCTCTCCTTTAGCGTTTCCAGCTCCTGCCGCGATTTCTCCAGAGCGTCCACCACCTGCTCAAACCGCTTGTCCTCGGTGCTAACAAGCTCCTCGGCACGGGTTATCACAAATTCGGGCATTCCCAACCGCCGCGTTATCGCGAAAGCGTTGGATTTTCCCGGAACTCCCACTACCAGCTTATAAGTCGGCTTGAGAGTTTCAACGTCAAACTCGCAGCTTGCGTTCTCCACGCCCTCCGTTCGCAGCGCGAACATCTTTACCTCTTGATAGTGCGTTGTCGCCAGCACCTTGCAGCTGTAATTCTTGAATGTTGTCAGTATCGACACTGCCAGCGCCGCGCCCTCTACGGGGTCAGTGCCGCTCCCCAGCTCGTCTATCAGCACCAGGGAGTCGCTGTCGGCTCTGTCCAGAATGCTGACGATATTCATCATATGCGATGAGAACGTGGACAGGCTCTGCTCGATGCTCTGCTCGTCGCCGATATCCACATAGATACCGTTGAACGCGCCTATAACGCTGCCCTCGGCGGCGGGTATCATCAGCCCGCACATCGCCATCAGCGTGAGCAGCCCGACCGTCTTTATCGCCACCGTCTTACCGCCCGTATTCGGTCCCGTAACGATAAGGCAATCATACTTCTCGCCTATCTCCACCGATATCGGCACTGCCGTGTCCATATCAAGCAAGGGGTGGCGCGCGTTCTTTAAGATCACCTTAGGCTCGGAGGATATTTCGGGAGTTGCCGCCCTCATTTTCGCGCCCAGGTTAGCCTTGGCGAAATACAGCTCCAGTATCTCCGCCGCCTTGAAGTTATTCCCAATGCTTGCCGCATTCTCGCCTACCCTTTCGGAAAGCTCGCGGGTTATCCTCTCGATCTCCGCCTGCTCCCGCGCCTTGAGTATCCTTATCTCGTTGTTGGCCTCCACAACGCTCATCGGCTCTATAAAGAACGTCTGCCCCGTAGCCGAGGTATCGTGCACCAGACCGGGAACGTCGTTCTTATGCTCGCTTTTCACGGGCAGGACATAGCGCCCGTCGCGCATTGTCACAATGCTGTCCTGTAAGAGCTTCTGGGTGGATTTGCTCTTTATCATTCCGTCGAGCTGATCGCGGATATTCTGACCCTGCCTTACTATCCGCTTTCTGATAGAAGCAAGCTCCGCGCTTGCCGCGTCGGACATCTCCTCCTCGGACACTATGCTCTCCGATATTCTCTGCTCCAAATCGCGCACGGGGTACAGCTCCGCAAAATATTCGTCAAGGCTGTTCTCTATCCCCGAGCACTGGGCGTACCAATCGCAGAGCATGGCGGTCTCGCGAAGTATCTCCGCGATATCCAGCAGCTCGCGAAAGCTCAGCATGCTCCCCGACTCCGCCCGTTTCAGCGACCCCGACAGATCCTTTATCTGCCGGAATCTCGGCGTTCCGAATTTCGCGGACAACGTGAACGCGTCGTCCGTCTTTTTAAGCTCCGCGCGGATATTGTCCACTCCGCTCAGCGGCTCCAGCTTTACCGCCTTTTCGCGACAGCCGTCGCTGTATGTCTGCTCCGCCAGGAGCTCTAATATCTTGTCAAGCTCCAGCTTTTTATAATATTTGTTCATTTTGATCTCCCGATTAAAAAATTCCTGTGTTGATCTATGCCGCTTATTTCAATTTGAAATTTTCCGCACCGCAAGTTCCAACGCTTTGCGTTGGAGCTTGCTAGCCCGCCGCAAAAGCTCCGCATTCGCTCCGCTTTTGCAGCGGCTTGCGAAAAATTTCCTGCGTGGGCGTAATGCTGATCTATGCTTTTTGCCCCTTTGATTGCACGATTTTTATGCTATTCCAAACTAAATCTACACCAGCGCCTTATAATACTCCAGCGCCCCGAAGCTGCGCTCCGTTCTGCTTAAAAAATAATCCTCGGTTATCCGCGAAAGCTGAACCGCCGCCGCGGGAGACACCTTAAACTTAAAGCACCTCGACAGCTCCGCGTAAATTATATTCCGCATTGCCGCCAGGGTCTCGGGCAGGAGCTCCGCGCTTTTGCCGCCGTACTCCCTGTTGAAGCATTCCCCGCACACTATCTGCCCTCTGTCGGGCAGAAAGAACATTCTCTCCGCCTCGTAGCAGCCGCAGTTGAAGCACGCCCTCAGATCGGGGCGAAACCCCAGCATTCCCGAATACCGCAGCTCGAAAGCCGACTTTACCGCTTCGAGCCTTTCAGCGTTCCTCACCTCGTAAAGCGCTATCGCGAAAAACCTCACAAGGCTGTCCTGCCGCTGCTCCTCGGGGGTGCAGAACCGCACCGCCTGCGCGAAATAGCTTGCCAGCGCGAGCTTGGCGATATCCCCGCCTATCTCGTGAAAGCTGTATTTCGGCTTGGCGCTGTTTATCGTGTACCGCCCCGTTTTCTCGTTGCAGTTGAAACAGAACGTCGAGTAGGCGAACAGCGACGCGGAGGAGAGCAGGCTGCTGTTTATCTTTTTCGCGTTATGGGCAAGCGCTTCGATTATCCCCTGCTCCTCCGTCAGAATATCCAGATAAAGATTGCTGTCGCCGATCTCGCGCCGAGCTACCACTATACCATCATATGTTACAAGCATAATCTTTTGTTTTGCTGCTTTGACGATCTCATAATGCTAATTGACATCGCTTATTTTCTCCTAATCAATTGAAGGTTGTTTCTTTGTCTATTTCAAACGATGGACGAATAAATAAAACATCGCTTGATCTATTTAACAGATCAATTTTTTCTTTAAACAACAGCGTAGGCGGTCTAAGCTGACCTTTACGATAATCCTTTCTATCAACGATCGACGTTTCAACCCTATTAAATATAGGATTTCAACGATATAATCCGTTAATACCAAAGTTTCATTTCTTTCACTGTGTTTTAAAAAGATATAAGATTCTTGATCTTTGGATACCGCCGATCTGATAGGTATCATCAAATCTGCGTCAATTTTTGAAAATTTCGATTGCTGTGGCATCCAATCATATATCTCGGTGAACCTATCAAAGTACTCTTCAAGATAAGCAGTGTTTTTAATACGTTCCTCGATTTCTGGAAACCATTTCGATTTTTCAATATCCCGAGCGGTTATATTTCCATGAATGATTTTGCGAAAAAGAAATACGGACGAGGAACGATAAATATCATTATTGTCCTTTAGTTTATGTAGACCGCAAATATGTTTAAATTCATTGGCAGTAAACTGCACAACATAAGAACGCTTTATATTATTCTTTCCAACAGCGATCAAATACTCCTTGTCCAGCAGATCTTTATATGCCAGAGCTGCCTGTTTCAACATATCCATCGTTAGACCTCTTAACGAAAAGAGCAACTCTTTCGAGTTGCTCTCTGGAATATTTTCTTTCAATGTTTCCATCTAGTCAAGCGGAGGACGCATATACAACCCTATTTATGAAGCTCCACATACACTATCTTGACCTAGCGAAATGCTTCGCAGCTTAACAGGACTATCTCGTAGCCTGTTACCTTTCGGTAATCATATTATACTCTATTTAATAGGATTTGTCAATAGGCTTTTTAAAATTTTTTATTTTTTGCAGCGGAAAGCTCTCGTGGGAAATAAACGCGCAAACGTTCACTTATCAACTGTCAAAAGTCTCTTTCGGCAATAAACTTCTCACGGTTGCGCCAATCCTCGCGCACCTTTACAAACGTCTGCAAATTCACCTTTGACCCGAGGAGCTCCTCAATATCCTCACGCGCCATGCTTCCTATCTGCTTAAGGCGCTCGCCGCCTTTTCCGATTATCATGCCCTTGTGGCTGTCCTTTTCGCAGATTATCACCGCCGAGATATCTATTATCTCGCCGCCGCCCTTGCTGCGCGTTTCAAATTTCTCTATGTCGACCACCGTGCCATGCGGTATCTCCTGCTGCATTGTCCACAGTATCTTCTCCCTTATTATCTCGGCGCACATAAAGCGCTCCGTCCTGTCCGTCGCGATATCATCGGGGAAGAAATGCTCGCCCTCCGCCGCGTAGCGCTCCAGCACGGGCAGTATCTTGTCCGTGTTTATCAGCTTTTTTACGCTTATGGGGATTATCTCCGCGAAATCATACAGCTTTGAATACTCGTCGATAATGCCCAGTATCTCGCCCTTGTCCTTTATCAGGTCGACCTTGTTCAGCAGCAGGACTACCTCCGTGCCCCTCTTCGCGAAGGAGCGTACCAATTCCTGCTCCACCGAGGACATTTTCTTTGTCACGTCCGCCATGAGTATGGCGCAGTCCACGTCGTCAACGCTGGTTCGTATCGCCTTTACCATGTGCTCCGAGAGCTTGGTGCGCGGCTTGTGCATTCCCGGAGTGTCAATAAACACATACTGCGTGTCGCCCTCGGTCAGCACTCCGTTTATCCTGTTGCGGGTGGTCTGAGGCTTCTCGCTTACGATGCTCACCTTCTCCCCCACCAACAGGTTTGTCAGCGAGGACTTCCCGACGTTCGCGCGCCCCGTTATCGCTATATATACATTTTTTGTCATTTTTTGTTATCTCCCTTTTCCTCCGCCGAATGCTCCCCGATATACCTTTCATACATATCGGGGCGCTTTTCGCGCGTTACCTCCAGCGCCGCGCGCTCCTGCCACTCTCTTACCAGCTTGTGGTTACCCGAAAGCAGCGTTTCGGGAACTTTTCGCCCGCGCCACTCCTCGGGGCGGGTGTACTGCGGGAACTCCAGCAGACCGTTGTAATGGCTCTCAATACTGTACGCGTCCTCGTTCGGGAGCACCCCCTCGATAAGCCTTGACACCGCGTCCGCAACTATCAGCGCGGGGAGCTCTCCCCCCGTCAGCACATAATCTCCCACCGAAAGCTCCTCCGCCTCCAGCTCGTCCAGCACGCGGTTATCAATGCCCTCGTAATGCCCGCAAAGCAGTATCAGCCCCTCCTCCTCGGAAAGCTCCTTTACCTTGCTCTGCGTAAGCACCTCGCCCTGCGGAGACATATATATTACCCTCGGCTTTACCCTGTGCTGCGCCATTATCGCCATAATGCAGTCATAAACAGGCTGCGCCTGGATCACCATGCCTGTGCCGCCGCCGTAGGGCTTGTCGTCCACACGGCAGTGCTTGTTCTCTGTGTAAAGCCTTATATTATGCGTTCTTATATCCACCGCTCCGGCGCGGATAGCCCGCCCGAGTATGCTCGCCGACAAAACCGTGTCGCACATCTCGGGGAACAGCGTCGCTATATCTATCCTCATACTTCCCCTTACTCGTCAGCCGTGTCAAACAGCCCTTTAAGCGGTCTGATGAGCATTTCTCCCGCTTCGATATCCGTTTTGATAACGACCTCGTCAATGCAGGGGAACATAAGCTCGCTGCCGTCGGGCTGCTTCATTGAGTACACGTCGCTCGCGCCGTTCTGGTACACCTCGGTTATTTTGCCGTAGACCTTTCCGCTGTCAGCGTCCTTTACGGTAAGCCCGATAATATCCTGCACGAAATACAGACCCTCCTCAAGCTCCGCGTCGTCACGATTGAGATAAAGCATTTTTCCTATCAGCGGCTGAGCCTTTTCGATAGTGTCCACGCCCTCAAAGCGCATTATTACCACATTTTTATGCGGATAGGCGCGCTCCACCTTAACGGTGGTTTTCCCCTTGTCAAAATAAAGCTCCTCAAACTCGCACAGCACCTCCGCGCTGTCGCAGTAATACTGGCAGCGCACCTCGCCGCGCAGCCCCTGAGTAGCCACGATCTTCGCAATTTCAAGAAACTGTTTCATTACTGACTCCTGTTTTAAATTTATTTAAATTTGAAATTTTCCGCGACCCGCCCGAGCACGCAACACTCCGCTTCGCTCCGTATTGCGCACTCAGGCTCTCGCAAAAAATTTCCTGCGTGAGCTGAACGCTGCTCCTTGCGTGCGTTGCTTTGCTTGCTCCCACTCTGTGTTTAGCTGTACTTTCCTTTACCCTATATTTTAGCACAAAACGGCAATAAATTCAATAGAAAAAACAAAAAAGGCACATTTCATCGGAGCGGCACAGAAAGCCGCCCGAGAAAGCGCCCGAAAAAATCCGAAAAGTATACATTCAAAGCCCGAAAACACGCCGCATGACAGCGCCCGCGATCGACCTCTGTCAAACTAACTGCCGACTACTATTAAACTAACTACTACCTCATATATTCGCGCCAGTCCAGATCGCCGCGCTCGAGAGCGTGGATAAGCGCCTCGGCGGTAGCGATATTGGTAGCGAGAGGGATATTGTGCACGTCGCACAGACGGAGAAGGTTCGCGTCGTTAGGCTCGTGAGCCTTGGGGTGCAGAGGATCGCGGAAGAACATCAGAAGGTCTATCTCATTGCAGCTTATGCTTGAAGCAAGCTGCTGATCGCCGCCCTGCGAACCGCTTAAAAACCGCTGTATCTGAAGTCCCGTAGACTCGGAAACGAGCTTGCCGGTCGTGCCCGTAGCACAGATATTGTGACGGCTCAGCACGCCGCAGTACGCAATGCAGAACTGAACCATAAGCTCCTTTTTGGAATCATGCGCTATGAGTGCAATATTCAATTTTATTACCCCCTTGCTCAGTCGATTTTGATAGTAAGAGGAACGTCCTCGCCGAGTATTCTTTTCGCAATAGCGCCGTAAGCCTTGGATCCGCCGCAGTTAGGCGGCAGCGGATCGCCCTTTGCGCCGCATATCTTGATATTCTGATCCTCGGGAACAACGCCGATAAGCGGTATTCCCACGTTGTCCATGACCTCGTCAAGATCGTAAAGTATATCCTCGTCCTTGAAGTTAGGGCTTACCTTATTTATGATCAAACGCTGATTTACACAATTCTTTACATACAGGAAGTCGGACAGGATAGCGCCGTCGCGAACGCAGACGGTATCGGGAGTGGTTACCATAAGGATAAGCTCCGCCGCCTTGATAACGCTGAACACCGAGCTTCCTACGCCCGCGGTATCCATAATTATGTAATCAAAATGATCGCGCATTTCCTCGCACACGCCCATGATCTTCTCGGGATTTATCTCCATAAACGGGTTGCGGGTCGCGCAGACCAGATAGAGATTATCCACGCGGTCTACCTTTGTGGTAGCTGTGAGAATATCGATCTTACCCTCTAAGTACTCTCCTATATCATGCTTTACCTTGTCCTTGATACCCAGCATTATATCCTGGCAGCGCAGACCGAAGTCAAGCTCTACGACCAGCGTCTTTTTACCGAGCGAAGCCAAACCCGTAGCGACATTTGCCGACGTTGTAGATTTACCTGTGCCGCCCTTGCCTGCTGTTACTGCAATGATCTGTGACATAATATTTCCCCTCTCCGGCGGTCGAGCCGCCAAAAGCCAACAGCGCCCTCTCGGACACCTAGGCGTATTTACGTTTAATACTACTCATATTGTACCACAAAATCCTCAATATGAAAAGTCCTTTTTTCGCGTACTGCAAAACTTTGTGAAATAGAAGTAATTTTACATCGGTATTTTTGTGCAAAAGCAACAATAATATAACTTAAAATGCTTAAATAAATGTTGATTAAAGCTGTTATGCGGCTATGTTTTGCTGATCTGGGCTATGATGCGGTTAAGTTATGTTGACGAGGAGCTGTTAATATATGTTGACGAGAAGTAAATGATTTAAAAAGAATTTCCCGCACCGCTGCGTTTTCCGCTATGCGGAAAACTGCGCTAGCTCGCCGTAAAAGCTCCGCCCGCTTCGCGGGCTGCGCTTTCACGGCGGCTTGCGGGAAATTCATGCGGGGGCGTTATGTGGCTCTTGGCGGCTGTCCCTTTTATCTCTCGATTTTTATGTGACTGTCGGCTGATGTCAAAGGCACTCGGAAATTATTTGCATAGCAGTTTTAAAACCACCCGCGAACATTTCCCGCGACTCGACCAACATCATCTTAGCCATTGCCGAATACAAATCGTCCGGCATACTCCTGCTTTCCTCCGAAAGCAGCTCCTTGATATCGTCGATCAGCTTCGATACCTTTTCAAAAGCAGCTTGATAATCTTCGTTTTCATACACATTGTTTTCCTTACAATATAAATCGTATAATTTCTCAATAATGTTGTTCAATTTCTGTCCCTCCACTGTTACGCTACTCTCATCATTATATCCGATATGAGCATAATCCGCAAGCAACCACGGGTTATATTGGTGTCTTTTAGGATTTTAGTATCTCTGTTCCCGATTATAGCACAATTTTACACCATACTCATGAAAATAACATAATTCTATGTTTAAACAAGAACTTTGTCAAGTGTTCAATTTGATGTTCCTCTCGTATACTAGCGCGTGAACAT